>JBEDBW010000047.1:0-5157 GCA_041177045.1 Actinomycetota bacterium
ACCTTAGCGATTATCCCTTAGGAAATTAGTAATTCTTACAGTCGAAAGCCTGTTGCCCTGATCGTCTTCCACTGCAACCTCATGCGTTGCCAAGTTCTTACCAATACTCACTGCTTTGGCTGTAGCCCTAATCACGCCTTCTCGAGCACTCTTGGTATGTGAAGCATTGATCTCAATGCCAACTGCATGCCTGTTTGGACCCGCCGCTATGGTTGCACACATGCTTCCCAGGGTTTCAGCTAGAACTACATAGGCTCCACCATGAACTAATCCAAGCGGCTGGGTGTTTCCCTCCGCTGGCATGACGGCCACTCCGTGAGTTCCGTCTAGGGCTAGTATCTTGATCCCCATCTTGTCAGCGAGTTCGCCTAGACCACGTTTTTCTATCCAGGCTGCTATTTCTGGAGTCATTTCAGAAGACATAAATTCCTATTAGCCCTGTTAGCGGATGTTTCAGACTGGTCAAGTTAGGCTATGTCAATGACCAAGAACAAGCCTACTCTTTTGCTAATAGATGGTCACTCTTTGGCCTTCAGGGCGTTCTATGCCCTGAGTCCCGATGCATTCAAGACACCAGACGGTCAGCACACCAATGCTGTTCATGGTTTCATCTCAATGATGTTGAACATTCTGCAGAACGAGAAGCCAACACACTTAGCCGTAGCTTTTGATCTATCCAGACATTCCTTCAGAACAGAAGAGTACCCAGAGTACAAGGGGACTAGAGGCGAGTCTCCACCCGAGTTCAATGGTCAAACTGAACTGCTAAGAGATGCACTAGCTGCTATGAACATTCTCACTCTTACCCGTGAGAACTATGAAGCCGATGACGTAATTGCCAGCCTTGCTGATCAAGGTGCAGCAGCTGGATATCGAGTACTAATTGTTTCTGGTGACAGAGACACTTTCCAGTTGATTCAGGACGATGTGACAATTCTTTATCCAGTCAAAGGCGTAATGAACCTTGCCCGTATGAACGACGAAGCAGTGTTGGCTAAGTATGGAATTCATGCAAAGCAATATCCAGATCTAGCTGCTCTCGTAGGTGAAACTTCAGATAACCTACCTGGTATTCCAGGCGTTGGTCCAAAGACTGCAGCTAAGTGGCTTCAACAGTATGGCGACCTAGCTGGTGTGCTTGCAGCAGAGAACGACATCTCTGGAAAAGTTGGAGAATCACTTAGAGAGCATCGCGAGTTAGCTATTCGGAACAGAAGACTCAATCATCTCGTTAGAGATTTGGATTGCGGCTACAGCTTCGACGCATTCGCTATGGGGCCAGTTGATGAACGTGCCGTGCGTGATTCCTTTGCCAAGATGCATTTTAGATCTCTGCTTGAACGTGTACTTCGAGCACTTGGGGTTGCTGAAGGAACTTCTAGCGCTCCAGTGGCTACCTCAACTGAAGCATCTGAAGCTGTTGAAGAAGAGATAAGCAAGGTAGACCTTGTCCTTCCCAAAGAGCCAAAGAGCAAAGCTGATGCGTTAGCAAAGATTTATGCCTCTGCTAATCCAAGCTCAGTGTTCTTCTACTTCGGCGACGAAAGTATTCTCGGAGCAGGTGTTGCAAATCAAAGCATCAGAGCATCTCTTTCAGCCAAAGAGTTCGATAAGGACTTTTATTCCTGGCTTGCCTCGGGTCAACCAAAAATCGTTTTCGACGTCAAAGCCGCGGAAAGAGCACTCCTTAATGCAGGCAAGAAGCTATCGGGTGTAGCAGATGACCCAATGTTGATGGCTTACATTGACAATCCACTAAGAAGAGGTTTCTCAGCGGAAGATCTGATTGCTGAGTATCTCGGTGTGCAGCTAGATACAGAAGCTGAAGATGAGATAGTTCAACCTGAAAAGGATCTTTCAGCTATCGCCTGGTATGTCTTCCAACTCAACCAAGCTCTTACCTCTGTCCTTAGCAAATCAAACCAAACTAATGTCTATAGAGAAGTGGAATTGGCAGCAAGCAATCCGCTGGCCAAGATGGAACACACAGGAATCACCCTTGACACTGATGGCATGAGCAAGTTGGTTAAGAAGCTTGATAAGGAAATCGCCACGATTGCCTCCGAGTGTTACGAAATTATCGGCAAAGAAATAAACCTTGCTTCTCCTAAACAGCTGCAAACAGTGTTGTTTGAAGATCTAGGTATGGAGGGCACTAGCAAGGTCAAGACTGGTTTCTCTACTAACGCTGAAGCTCTGACTACACTCTTTGAACAGAATGGGCATCCCTTCCTTGAGAAACTTTTGGCTCATCGAGAAGTGACAAAGATTCGTCAGATTGTTGAGACCATATCTAAGGCTGTGGGTCCTGACCAGAGAATTCACACAACTTATGTTCAAACTGGAACTTCAACTGGTCGTTTGTCTTCAGAGAACCCAAATCTTCAAAACATTCCGGTTAGAAGCGACAGAGGAAGACTCATCAGAGATGCTTTTATCGTTGGAGAAGATTTTGAGACGCTACTAACTGCTGATTACTCACAAATTGAAATGAGAATCCTGGCTCACCTCAGTCAGGATGAAGGACTGATTGAAGCCTTCAAATCTGGCGAGGACCTTCACAAGTTTGTTGGTTCAAGAATCTATGGTGTTCCACCAGCAGAAGTAACTGGAGCTATGAGATCCAAGGTCAAGGCCATGTCTTATGGTCTTGTTTACGGTTTGAGTGAATACGGTTTAGCAAAGCAACTTAGAATCACGAATGCCGATGCTAAGCAACTGATGTCTGATTACTTCGATCGCTTCGGTGGTGTTAGAAGATACCTGAGCGAAGTAGTTGAAGAAGCCAAAGACCGTGGCTACACAGAAACAATTGCTGGCAGAAGACGTCCATTCCCAGATCTAAAGAGCAAGATCTTTGCGGTGAAGGAAAACGCCCGACGAGCAGCATTGAACGCTCCTATTCAGGGAACCGCTGCTGACATCATGAAGACAGCAATGATCAATGTGGACAGGGCGTTGGTAAGTGCCAAGGTAAAGAGTCGAATCCTTCTCCAAGTGCACGACGAATTGGTTATCGAAGTTGCCAAGGGAGAATTAGCCAAAGTCCAGGAGCTTGTAATCAAGGGCATGAACGAGGCAGCTGAACTTCTTGTGCCTTTGGAAGTAAGCGTTGGAGTAGGCAAGAGCTGGGATGAGGCCGCCCACTAATGGCTAAGAAAACCTGTACTGTCGGTCCAGAAGTTGGCCTACATGCTAGGCCAGCGGCTGATTTCGTGCGTTTAGCAAGCCTTAGCAACCACAGTGTGACGGTTATGAACAGATTAGGCAAGAAAGCAGCTGGTAACAGCATTCTGGCTATCTTGAGCCTTGGAGCTAAGCATGGGGAAGAGCTCACCATTGAGGTTGAAGGTCCTGACGAGGAGAACGTGCTCGAGGGTCTAATCCGCGTTGTTTCGGGCGACAACACCGTATAGACTTTCCAAAGGTCTGAATTTAGACCTAAACAAACCCAGTCCAAGTTCAATTGCTGTGAGTTGCTACGTCCGTAGTTTTCAAATGGTGATTGGCCCGAGTAAAAATAAGATCGAGACAACCTCTCTATGACAAGTAGCACCAACAAAGCTCCTAAGCAGGTAGCAGTAAACGACATCGGTTCAGCAGAAGAATTACTAGCAGAAATCGAAAAAACCCTAAAATCTTTCAACGACGGCGATCTAATCGCAGGTATCGTTGTCAAGATTGACCGCGACGAGGTTCTACTCGACGTTGGTTACAAGACCGAAGGTGTTATTCCTTCACGTGAACTATCAATCAGACATGATGCAGCCCCAGGCGACATCGTTGCTGTTGGTGATTCAATCGAGGCCCTTGTTCTTCAGAAAGAAGACAAAGAAGGCCGCCTAATTCTTTCCAAGAAGCGTGCTCAGTACGAGCGTGCGTGGGGCGATGTAGAAAAGATTAAGGAAACTGATGGCGTCGTTACCGGTTTGGTAATCGAGGTTGTTAAGGGTGGACTTATCGTTGACATCGGTCTTCGTGGATTCCTTCCTGCTTCACTAATTGAACTTCGTCGTGTTCGCGATCTAAGTCCTTACCTTGGTCAAAATGTTGACGCAAAGATTTTGGAACTAGACAAGAACCGCAACAACGTTGTTCTTTCTCGCAGAGCTCTTCTAGAAGAGTCTCAGTCTGCTAACCGCAGCACATTCCTTGCTGACCTTGCTAAGGGACAGATTCGTACAGGTGTTGTTTCATCTATCGTAAACTTTGGTGCGTTTATCGACCTTGGTGGTGTTGATGGTCTTGTTCACGTAAGCGAGCTTTCATGGAAGCACATTGAGCACGCCAGCGAAGTTGTTGAGATCGGTCAGGAAGTTACTGTTGAGGTTCTAGAAGTTGACCAGGACAGAGAGCGTGTTTCACTTTCTCTAAAGGCAACTCAGGAAGACCCATGGCAGGTATTTGCGAGATCACACGCAATCGGTCAGTATGCACCAGGAAAGGTCACAAAGATCGTTCCATTCGGCGCATTCGTGCGCGTTGCAGATGGCATTGAAGGTCTAGTTCACATCAGTGAACTATCAGCTAAGCACATCGATCTTGCGAGCCAGGTTGTTACCGTTAACCAAGACGTATTCGTCAAGGTTATTGACATCGACCTAGAGCGTCGCCGTATCTCTCTATCTCTAAAGCAGGCTACTGAAGAAGTAAACCCAGAGGGTACTGACTTCAACCCAGCTCTTTATGGATTGGCTACTGACTTCGATGACCAGGGTAACTACAAGTACCCAGAAGGTTTCGACTCAGCTACTAGCGAATGGAAGCCTGGCTTCGAAGACGCTAAGGCTAAGTGGGAGAAGGAATACGCTGAAGCTAACGCACGCTGGGAAGAGCACAAGAAGCAGGTTAAGGCAGCTAACGAGCTTGCAGCAACCCTTCCTGATGCAAAGCCAGAAGTACAGGCAAGCACCACCACTTCATCTTCATCTGAAGGAGCAACAGCATCAGAAGGAACTCTTTCCGATGACGAGGCTCTATCAGCACTGCGTGACAAGCTAAACAGCGCAGAATAATTAGAAGTACTAAGACGGGTTGGGCTAAGGCTCGACCCGTCTTTGCTTTAACGACAAGTTAGGCTTAGAGCATGTTCTTGATTGGTCTTACCGGAGGCATTGCAGCAGGCAAGACAACTGTTGCTGCCCATTGGGTGTCTCT
>JBEDBW010000048.1:0-5032 GCA_041177045.1 Actinomycetota bacterium
ATCCAAGGGTGAAATTAGATAACCAATAGCAATTGCTTGCACGATTGTCTTTGACTTTCCACTAGCTGATGCTGGAATCACTTTGTTCTTAACGACAATAAGTCGGTAGACAGTCAAGGCTAATTCTCGAACAAGAATTAGAACTGTAATCCACCAGTCCAAAACTCCCAAAACTGAAAGTACGATAAACGAACCACCCAGAAGAATCTTGTCCGCAATAGGATCAAGAAGTTTGCCCAGCTTAGTTACTGTGTTTTGCTTTCTAGCAATCGCTCCATCAATTCCATCGCTTGCTGCAATGAGAATGAAAGCCAAAAGCAATATCCAATTGACTGGGTCTCCAGCTTTATAGCTTGTTAGAAGAAACCAAAGAAAAACAGGTGTGACAGCTATTCGACCTAGGGTGACAAGGTTAGCTGCGTTCAACACTCTAAAACCCTACTCTTACTGTCTGCCCGTGAGTTGCCAAGCGTCGCCATCATCTTCATCGTCATCAGTGGCCTTAGGAACGAAGTCAGAGAACTCTCCAGCTCCCATGGCACCTTGATCAATTGCATCAGCAGCCTGAATCATCGCCTCGGTTGCCTTAGCACCAGTCTCTCCTCGAAGTTGAGCCAGAACGGTAGGTAGGTCTTCAGGTCTGACCATTACATCTCTAGCCTTTGAGCCTTCGCTTGGTCCAACAATATTTCTAGATTCAAGAAGATCCATCAATCTTCCCGCCTTAGCAAAGCCAACTCTTAGTTTTCTTTGAAGCATAGAAGTGGAACCGAACTGAGAGGAAACAATTAGTTCAGCTGCCTGAAGCAATACTTCTAGATCGTCACCGATATCAGCATCAACGACATTTCTTGTTGCTACTTCATTGACATCGGCACGATACTCAGGTTGCATTTGCTGCTTCACGTGGGTAACAATGGCACCCAGTTCACCTTCCCCAACCCAAGCACCTTGAACACGCATTGGCTTATTGGTTCCCATTGGAGAGAACAGTGCGTCACCTTGCCCAATAAGTTTCTCAGCCCCTGGCTGATCCAAGATAACTCTTGAATCCGTTAGTGAAGAAACTGAGAAAGCTAGTCGGCTTGGGACGTTTGCCTTGATTAGACCAGTTACAACATCAACCGAAGGTCGTTGTGTTGCTAGAACTAGGTGGATACCAGCAGCACGAGCCAGCTGAGTAATTCTCACAATCGAGTCTTCAACTTCACGAGGCGCAACAATCATTAGGTCTGCAAGCTCATCCACAACTACCAAAAGGTATGGATATGGCTGAAGCTTTCTAGCTGAATTCTCTGGAACCTGAACTTCTCCAGCAACTAGTGCACGGTTGAAATCATCAACGTGTTTGAAACCGAATGATGCTAGATCGTCATAGCGAGCATCCATTTCTTTCACTACCCACTGAAGAGCCTCAGCAGCCTTTTTAGGATTCGTAATGATAGGAGTAATCAGGTGTGGAACACCTTCATAAGCTGCAAGCTCAACTCGCTTAGGGTCAATGAGAACCATGCGAACTTCGGCCGGCTTTGATCTCATCAAGATGGATGCGATCATCGAGTTCACGAAAGATGATTTACCTGCTCCAGTTGCTCCTGCAACTAGAAGGTGCGGCATCTTGGCTAGGTTTGCAACAACAAACCCGCCTTCAACATCTTTACCAATACCGATGGTTAGTGGGTGCTTGCTCTGGCTGGCAACTGATGACCTAAGAACATCTCCAAGAGAAACTGTCTCTCTATCAATGTTTGGAATCTCAATACCAATAAGAGACTTACCTGGAATTGGAGCAAGAATTCTTACTTCATTGCTTGCCACCGCATATGAAATATTTCCAGCCAAACGAGTTACGGCTTCAACCTTCACTCCTGGCTTCACTTCTACTTCATAGCGAGTAACCGTTGGTCCCCTTGAAAAACCACTTACCTTCGCATCGACACCGAACTCCTTAAAGACAGAATCGAGAGATTCAACAATGGTGTCATTGGCCGCAGTCTTTGCCTTTGGTGGCGTTCCGGCAACCAAGATAGATACCGGAGGCAGAACATATGCTCGCTTAGGCTTTGGTGCGGCAGCAACCTGAGTAGCAGGAGTTGAATCAAGAGCTTCAACCTCACTTGGTTCAGAAACAACGGCAATTGGTTCCGTTGCGTTATCAGAAACAATTGCTACAGGTTCGGTTACCTCTGCAGGGATGTCGGTATCGAAGAGTTCTTCCAAACTTACGGTCTCTTGACCGGTTAGAACTGGGGTATCAAAAGCTTCCTTTTCGGTTTCTTTAGATCTCTTCCACCATGGAGCTTTCGTGCCATCAAAGGCATCATCGACTTCTTCCTGTTCTTTTTCTTCCTTCGCTTCACGAGCACCTGGGAATAGCTTGTTGTAGAGCTCGCTCAATCTAATCCCAATTTTGTTTGGAGGAGTATTGGTAATGATTAACAAAGATCCAAGTGCCAGAACAAAAACAACAACCCCTGCTCCCCAAACAGTAATGGTGCTAATAAACACAACTGTTACAAGCCACCCGAACAATCCTCCAGCCGCGGCTAAGGCTTCAGCTCCTTGAGAGGGTTGAACCTTTTCGTTGAATAGGTGGAAAAATCCAGAGACGCTAATAAGTAGGACAACCCAGCCAAGACCAACTCTAGAGTTGTCTTTCACTGTTGATGGGTGTCTCATCAAATACATTGAGAAAACAATCATGAATACTGGCAGGGCTACTGAAAGCTGCCCAAATAGCAAACCACCTGTGTAGTTGTTCAAGGTAGCAGCTACAGACCCTGGTTCACCTGCGAAGAACCATGTAACAATCGCCCCAATGACACCTAGGAGAAAGAGCAGAAAAGGCGGACCGTCTCTGCGGTCATCTTTGGCAACCTTATCTGAGCTAAATGATCGGGCTAAGAAACCAATGGTTGCCGCCCCTGCTAGATAGAGCCAGAACAGAGAGCGCACAAACACGTTGTGCTCAGAACTCCTAGCCTGCTGTTTAGCCTTTGGGCGTCCAGCAGCTGGACGTGAGCGTGGTTTAGAAGGTTTGCGTGTTGCCATGCCTTCCAAAATAACAGCGACCCCCGTCATTACAGGTCAGGCAGGGCGGTAAAGGTTACGCCAGGGGCTTATTAACCTTCGATAACTACGGGAATAATTACAGGTCTACGTCTGTGACTTCGGTTGACCCAAGTCCCAATAGTGCGTCTAATGACTTGCTGCATCGCGTAGGTGTCTCTGACCCCCTCAGCTGCTGCTTCTTGCAGAGCTTTGACAATCATTGGCTTGACATCATCGAAAACATGGTCGTCTTCTGCATATGCTTTGGCTCTAATCTCCGGTCCAACAACAATGCGACCTGAATCCTTATCCATCACAGCAAAGATTGATATGAATCCTTCTTGAGATAAGAGTCTTCGATCCCTTAGGTCATCTTCGGTAATCTTGCCCACGGTCTTACCGTCAACATAAAGAAGCCCACACTCAACAGCGCCAACAATCTCAGCTTTACCGTCAACAAGGTCAACTACCCAACCGTCTTCGACAATCTGCACACGCTCTGAAGGGATTCCAGTTTGCTCAGCAAGCTTGCCATTAGCAATCAGGTGTCTGAACTCACCATGCACTGGCATAGCGTTCTTAGGCTTCAAGATGTTGTAGCAATAGAGAAGCTCTCCAGCCGCAGCGTGACCTGAAACGTGAACTTTGGCATTACCTTTATGAACAACATTTGCACCAAGCCTGGTTAGTTGATCTATTACTCGGTAAACCGCGTTTTCGTTACCAGGGATTAGCGATGAAGCAAGGATTACTGTGTCACCTTCACCAACGGTAATCTCATGTTCACCGTGAGCCATCTTAGATAGCACAGCCATAGGTTCTCCCTGAGAACCTGTACACATATAAACAATCTCATTCTCAGGAATACTCGAAGCATTCTTGAACTCAATAAAGATATCCTCTGGTGTCTCTAGATAACCAAGGTCTTCCGCGATGTTCATGTTTCTAACCATTGACCGACCAACTAAGGCGACCTTGCGGTTATGCGCTGCAGCTGCGTGAATTACCTGCTGAACTCTATGAACGTGAGATGAGAAGCTAGCGACGATTACCTTGCCTGGGGTTCTGGAAATAACATCGTCAATTACAGGACCAATATCCTTCTCCAGTGGAGTAAAGCCTGGAACATCGGCATTGGTTGAGTCCGACATGAACAAGTCAAGACCCTCTTCACCGATACGAGCAAAAGCTCGGAGGTCAGTAAGGCGGTTATCAAGTGGAAGTTGATCCATCTTGAAATCTCCTGTGTGCAACACGGTTCCAGCCGCGGTTCTAATCACAACAGCTAGTGCATCAGGGATGGAGTGGTTTACAGCGATGAACTCTAAATCAAATTCACTAATAACTTTGCGATCGCCTTCTCTAACCACATACTGACTACTGTGTAGGCGATGTTCTTTGAGCTTTGCATCAACAAAGGCAAGGGTTAGCTCTGAACCATAAAGCGGAATGTTTTCTCTAAGTTTTAGAAGGAACGGAACACCACCAATGTGGTCTTCATGTCCGTGGGTTAGAACAACACCAACAATGTCATCAAGTCTGTCGTTAAGGTAGTTGAAGTCAGGCAAGATAAGGTCAACACCTGGTTGATGTTCTTCAGGGAATAGAACTCCACAGTCAACAATTAGTAACTTGCCATTGATCTCGAAAACAGCCATGTTGCGGCCAATTTCTCCCAATCCACCGAGTGGAATGATTCGGAGAGTGCCAGGCTTTAGCTTTGGTGGTGCTGGTAATAAATCAAACATGAACGAACCTATCTGGTCGTGCCCGCAACCTTAGGCAAAGCACCACCTGCAGCAGCATTGCGATCTGGTCGGAAGTTTGTAAAGTCCACTCCAGGAACATTTCCAACCTTGTCAATATCTGCTTCAATGCGTGCAGCTTCTGATTCCTCTGGACCTACAAGTGGAAGACGAACACGAGGACTTGAGATAAGTCCTAGGCCATCAAGAATGTATTTAGCTGCAACCGTTCCAGG
>JBEDBW010000049.1:0-4959 GCA_041177045.1 Actinomycetota bacterium
TCTTCTAGAGCAAACAGAGAATGTCATAGCTGTTGAGATAGATAACAAGATGGCAGCTGCAATTGAAGCAACAATTGCTAAGCGAGCACCAGGCAAAAACTTCTACCTCGTGTCAGCAGATGCACTGAAAGTAACTGAGCTACCACTAGCCCCTGATGCTTTGGTAGCTAACCTTCCATACAACATCTCTGTTCCTGTGCTTCTGCACTTTCTAGAACAGTTCCCTACTATTCACTCAGGTCTAGTTCTAGTTCAAGCAGAGGTAGCCCACAGACTTGCTGCAGCCCCAGGCTCTAAGGTCTATGGGGTGCCAAGTGCGAAGCTTGCTTGGTATGCCAACGCGAACCTTGCAGGAAACATCGGAAGAAACATCTTCTGGCCTGCTCCTAACGTTGATTCAGCTCTTGTCTACTTCGTGAAAAGAGACGTCCCACTAGGTAGCGAAGAACTTCGATTGGAGACCTTCGCAGTTATTGACAACGCTTTCTCTCAAAGACGAAAGACCCTTAGACAAGCATTGGCTGGTTGGGCAGGGTCAGCCGCTCTTGCTGAAGAGATCATGATTAGGGCAGGAATTGACCCATCTAAACGCGGGGAAGCTCTAAACATTCTTGACTTCGTGGCAATAGCGAAAGCGAAGCAGGTTTAGATGTTCAAGAAAAAGAAAAAGGACTCAGGTATCTTCGATGACCTACCTGTCTTTCAAGGACATCCTTCCACGCAACGAGAGCCAGTCAAGAGAACTGGAAGAAGAGCGATGCTCATTCCAGAGAAGGCCGCTACAGCTGATCTCAGCTCTGATCAGTTAGCTACCAACACTGGTAAACAAAAAGAGCAGTGGCTGGAAATCATCTTTCAATCTGAACACCGTGAATCAAAGCAAAGAGCAATTGCTACCTGGCTTCAAGAAACTCATAGAGTTCAAAAGTGGTGGGCGACTTCAATAGCCCTCATGTATTTGAAGTGGCGTGAAGAACCTAAGACCAATGCGGTTAGTGACACTGTGGTCAGAGTTTCCAAAGTTATTGAAGCATCAAGAGTGAGAGTCTTTAGCATTTTGAATTCAGAGAAACTTTATGGCAGTGAATTCAAACGCTTCCTAAAGATCACAGATTCAGAACGACTGGTACTTACATTTGAAGATGGCACAAGAGCAACAATTGTTTTTCAAGATGCTGGCTCTAACTGCGAAGTACTGGTTGAGCATGAGTTCATTGCAGGTAAAGAAACTGTTAAGAATCGAACTGTATTCTGGAATGAATTACTTACCCGCGTAGCAAGTCAGGTTGGCAGATGAGCACAATCATCAGAGCTTCAGCTCCAGCTAAAGTAAACCTTGTTTTTGAGGTAGGGCAGTTAGCAGCTAACGGCTATCACCCAGTGAATTCTCTCTTTCTTGCTTTAGACCTAAGAGAAGAACTGACTCTTGCTAAAGGTGAGCTAGGCACAGGTATCAGTATTTATGTGCACGGGGATTCAATTCCGGAATCACATATCAATGCCGTGCCAACCGACCAGAGCAATCTAGTTCATAAGACTGCAGCTCTATTTGCTAAGAAGCTAGGCGTAGCAACTCCTGATCTGCAAATAGATATCCATAAGCGAATTCCAGTAGCCGGAGGAATGGCAGGTGGTTCAGCAGATGCTGCAGCCATGCTTGTTGCCATGAACGAGTTCATGCATCAAGAACATGGCACTCCAAGATTCACCATTGAAGAGCTAGCTCAAGTTGGAGCAGAACTAGGTTCCGATGTTCCTTTCTGTATTTATGGCGGAATGGCTCTAGGAACTGGCAGAGGAGAAGTAATTACTCCTCTAGAAGATCTCTCCTTTGAAACTAACTGGTTGCTGTGTGCAAGTAGTAAAGGTCTTTCCACCCCAACAGTGTTTGCTGCCTTCGATGAAATAGGTTTTGGCACTGCCTTTACAGATCTAAATGACATCTCAGCTGTTTCATCAGCCCAGGAACTAGGTTCAAGAATGTCCAATGACCTTGAGCAGGCTGCCTTCTCTCTAATGCCCTCGCTAAGCGAGCAGGTTGCTCAACTAGAGGAACTAGGAGCAATTAGAGCCATGGTGTCTGGATCTGGACCTACCATTGCCGCCCTATTTGAATCAGAGGCTAAGGCTATTGAGGTTTCTAAAGTATTGATTTCTCAGGGTGTTGTTGCCCTAACCGCTAAGGGTGGAGCCCAAGGCTCAAGACTAGATGGCTAACTAAAGAATAAAGAGCCCTAGTTTCTGGCAGACTAGGCATGTGTTAATCGTCTTTGGCGGTTCACAATGCTCCCTAGTGTAACGGCAGCACGGCACCCTTTGGAGGTGTTCGGTCCAGGTTCGAATCCTGGGGGAGCAGCAACAAAAGCGTAAATAGGAGGTTAGATGAGCGAACAGCACTTAGCCGTAATCGTGCTAGCCGCTGGTGAAGGCACCAGGATGCGCTCTTCTACTCCTAAAGTTCTTCATGAGATCTCAGGGCTACCAATGCTTGGTCATGCCTTGGCAACAGCCACCGCCCTTGGTGCTCAAAAAGTCATTCCTGTGATCAGGCATGAAAAAGAGAAGCTTGAGCAATACATCAGCTCTTTCTACCCAAATGCCCACATTGTTCTTCAGGATGATGTTCCAGGCACTGGTCGTGCAGTTGAGTGCGCACTTGAAGCACTACCAGCAGATTTCTCAGGAGCAGTAGTTGTAACTAGTGGGGATGTTCCTCTTCTCGATGTTCAAACTATTGAGTCAATGATTGAAGTTCACCTAAACACAGGTGCTGGGGCTACCTTACTTACAGCTTCATTTTCAGACCCAACCGGTTATGGCCGAATCGTTAGAGATGAATCTAATTCCTTCGTTTCTATTGTTGAAGAACGAGATGCAACCGAAGAAGAACGAACAATTACTGAGGTAAACGCTGGTGTCTATGTTTTTGACTTCAAACACCTAAAGCAGGCTTTAGGTGCTGTTGGATCACATAATGCTTCAGGAGAGAAATACCTGACCGATGCTGCTGTCGAGATACTAAAAGCAGGTAGTCAAGTGAATGCTCTTGAAGTTGTAGACAACTGGTTGGTTGCAGGAGTAAACAACAGAGTTCAGATGCAACAGGTTAGCTCTGAACTAAACAGAAGAATCTGTGAAGGCTGGATGCTTGCTGGTGTAACAATCACTCACCCTGAATCTACTTTTATTGACATCACCGCTGTCTTGGCTGAAGATGTGACATTACTGCCAGGCACTCACCTAAAGGGAATTACAAGTATTGGTAAGGGTTCAACTATTGGTCCTGAGGTAGTCATTACCGATACGCAGGTTGGTTCAAATGTTTCAATTACTAAGTCCCAGGTAACCGGTTCTGTAATTGACGATGATGCAACCGTAGGACCATTTAGCTACCTAAGACCAGGTACACACCTAGGTGCTGGTGGCAAGATCGGCACCTTCGTTGAAACTAAGAATGCTGTTATCGGTGCAGGATCAAAGATTCCGCACCTTAGCTATGTTGGCGATGCAACCATTGGTGAGCACACCAACATCGGTGCAGGAACTATCTTCGCTAACTACGACGGGGTATCTAAACACCACACCGTTATTGGCTCTCACGTCAGATCAGGCTCACACAACGTATTCGTAGCTCCTATCACCATTGGTGATGGAGCCTACACAGCAGCAGGAACAGTAGTCCGTAAGGACGTTGATCCTGGAGCTCTTGCCATGAACATTGCTCCACAACGTAATCTTGCAGAGTGGGTAATAGCAAAAAGACCAAACACAGCATCAGCTGATGCTGCTAAAAAAGCAACCGAGTAACTAGGAAACGAGAAAAGCAAATGCCTAAGAAAGCAACCGGAGAAAAGCGTTTACTTTTAGCAACTGGACGAGCTCATCCAGAGCTTGCTCAAGAGATAGCTACCTTGCTTGATACGCCTATCGTTCCTACAACCTCTTATGACTTTGCTAACGGGGAAATCTTCGTTCGTTTTGATGAGAGCGTTCGTGGTGTTGATGCTTTCGTAATCCAGTCTCACTCAGCTCCTATCAATGACCAGCTGATGGAACAGTTGATCATGATTGATGCTCTAAAGAGAGCAAGCGCTAAGCGAATCACAGTTGTTTCTCCTTTCTTCCCTTATGCAAGACAAGACAAGAAGCACAAGGGACGTGAGCCTATCTCTGCTCGTTTGGTTGCTGACCTATACAAAGCTGCAGGAGCAGACCGTCTAATGTCTGTTGACCTACACTCACCACAGATCCAAGGTTTCTTTGATGGACCAGTAGATCACCTATGGGCTCTTCCACTTCTAGCTGACTATGTGAAGGAAACCTTCGGTGGAGAAAACCTCACTGTTGTTTCCCCTGACTCAGGTCGTGTTCGTGTAGCTGACATCTGGGCAGACCGCCTAGGAGCACCACTAGCCATCATCCACAAGAGACGTGACCCTAACAAGCCAAACCAGGTTCAGGTTAATGAACTTGTTGGTGATGTTGAAGGCCGTATCTGTCTTCTAGTTGACGACATGATTGATACCGCTGGCACCATCGTGGCAGCTGCCAAGGCGCTTAGAGACAACGGAGCAGGCCGAATCATTGTTGCCTCAACCCACGCTGTGTTTAGCGATCCTGCGGTTGAGAGACTCTCTGGAGCAGATGTTGACAATGTCATTGTGACCAACACCTTGCCGATTGACCCTTCAAAGCACTTCGACAAGCTAACTGTGCTGTCTATTGCCCCACTTATTGCTAGAGCTATCTCATCAGTCTTCAACGATGACAGCGTTACTAGCCTTTTTGACGGTCACGTCTAAAAACTCAGGTTGCCAATAGGGCTCTAAGCCCAATAGACTTCTACCGAAACAACGGCGTGGGTTACAAATCGTAACCGTAATCGACGGGGTCAAGGCCTAAAAGCCAGGGTTCCTCGCGTAACACGCTTGAGTTGAACACCTAAATGAAATGGAATAA
>JBEDBW010000050.1:0-11585 GCA_041177045.1 Actinomycetota bacterium
GCTTGATGTCATTTACTTACTTATCTTTTGTTTATGTGGCTCGGGCAAATAGCCTAACTTGACCCGCTGTCATACTATTTCAGGCTCGCAGCCTGAGGGCCTTGAACGGCAAATCTTTGGCTGTCGGGAGTGTGCTATTTGCTTGTTTCTTTCCCGACTCTAATCTTTGACCACAATCTCTCGTGAAAGTAGTACAAGACGAACTCGGCCAGAGAGCCAATCAAAGTGATTGATATAGCTTTTAAGGGATCTCCTGTAAGTAACCAGGCAATAAAAAACAGGACTATTTCGTGGCTGACTATGTAGCTCGTGCTCTTCAGAATTGCTCTGAGTCTAGTTTCATCTGGTTTTGCCATTTGTCTCTTCAATTCTTATGTCGTGCGAAGCACTTCTAAGGCGTGGGCAAGATCTTCTGGGTGAGTGCTCTCAAAAGACACGTATTCACCCTTGGTCGGATGGATGAAACCCAGTTTCATAGCATGCAGCCACTGTCTTTCAAGGCCCAATCTCAAAGCTAGTTTTGCATCACATCCATACAGAGTGTCTCCAGCCAAAGGATGTTTGAATGCCGACATGTGAACCCTAATCTGATGAGTTCTTCCAGTTTCTAGTTCAATCTCTAGTAACGATGCTGCTTGAAATGCTTCGAGAGTCTTGTAGTGAGTTATGGATGGTTTTCCATCCTGGGTGACCGCGAACTTGTATTCATGCTTCAGATGTCTGCCGATAGGTGCATCAATTGTTCCAGCACTTGGATCAGGATGTCCTTGAGCTAAAGCGTGGTAAGTCTTGTCCACTACTCGATCACGGAAAGCTTGCTTCATTCTGCTATAGGCAATCTCTGTTTTAGTTAGAACCATTAATCCGCTGGTTCCAACATCTAGACGAGAAACTATTCCTTGGCGCTCTGCAACTCCACTGGTTGACATCTCGATACCCAGAGCAAGAAGTGCCCCACCAACACTTGGGCCATCCCAACCAACTGATGGATGGGCAGCTACACCAGCAGGTTTATCCACTACAACGATGTCGTGATCTTGATAAACAACTTTCAATCCCTCAACATTTTCAGCTACCAACGCCAAGGCTGGTTTTGGTTTCGGCAAGGTTATACGAAGCCAGGCATCTGGAACTAGAGAATCTGATTTAGAAATTATCTGGTCGTTTTGCTGAACCAAACCATCCTCGATCATGGAAGCAACTGCAGATCTAGACATTCCTAGAAGCTTTGCTATCCCGGCGTCAGCTCTTGAACCAGCTAGACCTTCAGTAACTTGGACTAACTTCTCTTCATTCACTTGGATCCGCCAAATTTTTCTCCGCGAACAACCCTTAGCGCAATGAGGAATGCTGCTGAGGAAATTGCCATGTCGGCGATGTTAAAGATTGGAAAGTTGAAAGGTATCTGAATGAAGTCAACTACGTGACCGTTAGGAAAGCCCGGTTCTCTAAACAATCTATCGATTAGGTTTCCACCAACTCCACCCAGCGCAAAACCGCAAAGTAGCACCCAACCCTTGGTCTTGAATCTTGGGCCAGCCCATAATAAGAACAAGCAAGCAAGGGATGCCAACAAAGTAAAGACCCAGGTGTTAGCTCCACCTAGCGAGAAAGCAGCTCGGTCGTTAAAGGCAAGTGTGAAATTGAGTACTTCTGGAATTACAGGAACTGGTTCGTAGAGTTCTAGAAACTTTAGTGCCAACTCTTTAGTTAGTTGATCTAGGGTGATAACGCCTATCGCCACACCCAGAAAGGTTAGGGTCGTTTTGTTGAAAGGCTGCCTAGTAGTCAACTAATTAGATTTGGAAAGTTTGGTTGGCAATTTGGTTAGGACCAGTAGAGGTCTTAGGTGCTGTTGAGTTAGCCGCCTCAAGATCGCTTAGCTGACCTTCGATATAAGACTTGAGCTTAGCTCTGTAGTCTCTCTCAAAGTTACGAAGTGTCTGTAGGTCGTTCTCTGCCAAAGCCTTCTCTTGCTCAAGTCTTGACATGTCTGCTCTGTGCTGTGCTTCTGCTTCTCTAACAATTCGTGCTGCTGTTGCATGACCTTCAGCAACAAGTGCATCACGCTTTTCAAGACCTTCACGAACGTGTTCTTCGTGAAGCTTACGAGCAAGCTGTAGCAGGTTGTTGGTGTTGTTTCCTTCGAAGGAACTCAAGTCAGTAGCTGCCTGAGGGAAGGCTTCGTTGTCGGTTGTTGAGTCTGGGATCGAAGCTTCTGCAGTGTTGACCTGCTGAACTAGACCTGCTCCAGATCTCTGTAGTTCAGTCAAACGACCATCAGCAGCCAGTAGACGCTGTCTTAGGTCTTCGTTCTCCTGAGACATGCGACGCATCTCAAGAACGATCTCATCTAGGAAGTCATCAACTTCATCCTGGTCATAGCCTTCACGGAATTTGGTTGGCTGGAATCTCTTGTTTACGACATCTTCTGGAGTCAACGGCATCGCAATCTCCCTATTCTTCTCTGCCACACAATCATGTGGTCTTGGACAAAAGTTAAGGTTACCCTACCTCGGCGAACTAGATGAGTGTTCTTAACAGGAACTCTAGAACTATCAACACTACGAAAAGGGCCAAAATTGACAGGTCTATGTAGGCTCCGCCCACCCTCACAGGCTTGATTATCTTGGAAAGCGGCTTGATTACCCAGTCTGTAAGGGTAAATGTGAGTTCTGCCAAGATTAGGAAAATTCCCTTTGGTCTGAACTTAGGGTTGAGATCCCTTACCCATTCAATGATGATTCGGGCAAGCAGGATGATTCGAAAGATCTCCAGAACATTGAGAAGAATTACAGCAATTTGCGACAAAACTACTCCGGGCTACGGGCGAACGATAAGGCGGTCGCCTTCAGCTTCAAGCACGTCATCAGCGTCAGGATCGATGTCAACGCCATAAGGAGCTAGAAGGTAAACAGTCTCAGCTACGCGCTTAGATTCGCCTAGAAGACCTGCTTTAAGCCCTGCCATGAAGTCAACAAGTCTTCTGGTCTCGCCATCGCTCAATAGGTGAACGTTGACAATCACAGGTGTGCCTTCACGAAGAAGTTCAGCGATTAGTCCTGCCTCTGAATAAGAGTTAGGAGTTACAGTTTCGATGCTTGCAACTTCGTTGCCACGTCTTGACGGTCTAGGAGCTTTCGCACGAGGAGCAGATCCTCTTGATTCAGAGCCAGCTGGTGCTTTCTCTGCAGAGGGCATGAGGAAATTCTTAAGACTTGCAAAACCAGACATAATGTCTCCTTTTCTAAACCCCGACAACTCAAGGTTAAACCCAAGAACTAACGCTTTCCAGTAATTGCTGTGCCTATTCTCAAGTGTGTCGCACCAAACCCAATAGCCTCTTCAAAGTCCCCAGACATGCCTGCTGAGATGAAGGTAGCCGTCTTAGAAAGGGTCTGCACTTCCTGGCTCGCCTTCAAGATTCTGGCGAAATCAACCGCTGGCTCAACATTCAACCCTGCCACCCCCATAACGCCCAATAACTTGAGTTGAGGCACGGCCAGAACCTGCTCCGTGAACCCCATGAGGTCCTTGAGTTCAACCCC
Source organism: Actinomycetota bacterium (assembly GCA_041177045.1). GTDB lineage: Bacteria > Actinomycetota > Actinomycetes > Actinomycetales > Microbacteriaceae > Rhodoluna. Next base: position 3,549 of record JBEDBW010000050.1, read on the forward strand.
ACCCCTATTTGGGTCGTCAGTCAGGTTTAGTTCTATAAACACGTCCAGAGACTGCTCTGGGGTCTTGGCAAGCTGTTTGCCTAATTCCTTTAGTAGAGAGCTGCGATCGAGTGAGTGCAACACGGAGCTATAGGAAAGCATGGATCTAACCTTGTTGCTTTGCAATTGGCCGACAAAGTGCCAGGTAGGAGCAGTTTGACCTGCTGGTAGATTCTCAGCAACCTGAGAAGCCTTTAGAGAAGCTTCTTGATCTTTGTTTTCACCGAACTGGCTTTCACCTAATGCGAGTAATTCAAGAGCTAATTCATAGCCATGATTCTTGGTGACAACAACCAGTTCGATTTCTTGGGAACTCCTGTTTGCAGCCTTAGCTGCTGTATCAATTCTTTGATGAATTGAGTGGAGTCTGTCTTCGAGGCTGGCTTCCAAAGATCTTTACTTCAAGAAATCAGGGATGTCCATGCCATCGTCGAAGTTTGAACTATTTTTTCTAGGTTCAAAATTGAATGGCCTGTTCTGCTCTTCTGACGCTCGTTCTTCTCTCACAGGCTCTGCAACTTCTTCTTCAGGCTCAATGTCTGAAGTTCCAAACCAAGCTGGAACACTGGAGATAGTTGAAGTGAGAACTACCTCTTCTTCTGGCTCGTAGGCAGGAGTTGGAACTACCGGGATTGCACCTGAGTTAGCAGCGGAGAATGAACTTGGCTTCGATGCTGGTCTTGGAGTTACTTCATCGAAACCTGCAGCGATTACTGTTACACGGATTTCATCGCCCATAGCATCATTGATGGAGCTACCGAAGTAGATGTTTGCACTTGGGTGAACAATTTCTTGAATCAATCTTGAAGCCTCATTGATTTCAGCAAGCTTCAAGCTTCATGTTTGACGCAGCTGAGAACTGAATCAGAACGCCACGAGCGTTATCGATGCTGTTCTCAAGAAGTGGGTGGTTGATTGCCTGCTCTGCTGCACGCATTGCACGATCTTCACCCTTAGCGGTTCCGATACCCATGAGAGCAGTGCCAGCACCTTGCATAACAGCCTTGACGTCTGCGAAGTCCAGGTTCACAAGACCGGTTTCAACAATTAGGTCAGAGATACCTTGAACACCTGCACGAAGAATTTCATCAGCCATGCTGAATGCGTCCACGAAACTTAGTTCAGCATCATTTAGTTCAATAAGTTTTTGGTTTGGCACAATAATCAGAGCATCAACTTCAGCTCTAAGTGCATCGATACCAACTTGAGCATTTTCTGCTCTGCGTCGGCCTTCAAAATCAAATGGACGGCTAACAACACCAACTGTTAGTGCACCAGACTCTTTAGCAATTCTTGCAACTACTGGAGCAGCACCTGTACCGGTACCTCCACCTTCACCGGCTGCAACGAAAACCATATCTGATCCACGAAGTACTTCTGCAATTTCTTCAGCGTGGTCTTCAGCAGCTCTTCTACCAACTTCAGGATCAGCTCCAGCACCAAGACTTCTTGTGCTGGTGCTTCCAATTTCTAACTTCACATGTGCTTCTGATTTCAATAGGTCTTGACCATCAGTGTTAATAGCAATGAACTCAACTCCGCGAAGTTGCTTTTCAATCATCTGGTTGACTGCGTTACCACCGGCACCACCAACACCAACAACTTTGATTACTGCTAGAAAATTATTCAATCCTGCTTCAGACATGTGCTTCCTTCGATTAGTCCAACACTTGATAAACCCTAAACCTCAAGTTGAAGGTTAGTTATCTTCACCAAATGCATCTGCGCCAAAAAACTAAGCGGTAAAGCACCTAATCCCCTGCTAATCCTTGGGTGTGTCTGGAACTTGCTAACGGATGACGCTAGGGGTTTCTGGTGATGAAACATCGAATGTTGCTGGAATGCGAGCAGGTGTTTTGTAAAGCAGGACTTTCAGAACCCTGGACTTCAAGGCAGCTTGGCTGGAATCACCCCAGATGATTATCTGCTTGTAGTTTCCTCTAAGCCTCATGGTCACGTTATCTCTGGTCTTAGCTTGAATGTATTCAATCTTCTCCAGAAGTGAGGCAGGTAGAGCAAGCAGCACATCGATGGCCTGTGTGTAGTTCTTAGATGTCTTTGGATCTCCGGTAATGATGATTGTTGGAAGCTTTTCAGAACCGTTTGCTACACCCAATCGAATGCCTGAAGGGTCATAGAGGAATGCAACTCCATCAGAGACAACTATGGAAATTGGTGTTCTCTCGACGATTTTGACTCTTAGTTCATGCGGTGGCTGGCTTACCACAGCGATGCTTTCGATGAGTTTGAACTTAGCAAGATCATCGGCAACACTCTGGCTACTTATCATCGGCAAAGGTTGCCCTATATAACCCTTTAGAGCTGCCTGAATTTTGGATTCTGGAACCTTGTTTTCACCAACGATAGTGATCTTGTTCACTGCCAAGATAGGTGTGAACATCGTGGATAGAACAAAAAGAACAAGAGCTAGAAAAGCGCCAAGAAGTGAGCGAACATAAATTTTCTTCACAGTAGATTCTTTGGTGAATCTTCTTACTTCCTTCACTCTTGCTCTTCGAATAGAAGCAGTGGCTCGAATCTTTTTAAGAGTTGGCCTTGCTTGCCCTTTTGCCTTCTTGATTAAGGGCTTGACCTTTGGTTTAGCAGTCTTACCCTTAGCCCTTGGAACAGGTTTAGAGTAGCGAGGTCGATTCTTGGAAGGTTCCAAAGCTATGCCTCAAGTGCTTTTAGGATTCCTGGAACCTGACGGTACACATCGCCACAACCCATGGTGATTACAAAGTCACCAGGTCTAGCGATTTCTGCTACTGCAGCTGGTACATCATCCCAGAGCGGCACATAGTGCATTTTTTCTTGATCGTGAAAAGCGTCAGCAATTAATGCTCCAGTTACTCCTGGCTCTGGATCTTCTCTAGCTGCATAAATATCTAGAACGACAACTTCATCACTGAGTATCTGGTTCTGCTGTAAAGATGTGGCTGGAAAACCGTAATGAGTCTGCCTGAACCAACTACCGCTCTGGCCGCACTCAATGCGGCTAGAACCTCTGTTGGGTGATGAGCGAAGTCATCGTAAACCTTCACATCTCTTACTTCACCGTGAAGTTCAAAGCGTCGCTGCGTTCCATTGAATGTGGCAATTGCATCCAATGAACTCTTTGGATTGAGGCCAAGTCCCACCAGCACTGCAAAAGCTCCAGTTGCGTTGATGGCATTGTGCTTGCCAGGAACCAGAAGTGTTGCAGAGTAGTTCTCCCCTAGGTAGGAAACATCAAAACTTACATGTGCCCCTGATGCATCGCACTCTCATGCTCGCCGAAAGTAATAACTCTCTTATCTTTGATTAGTTTGCTTACACGAACTGCACCAGCGTCATCGGAACTGATTGCGACAAAGTCGGATGCACCGTTGGCAAACCTTGCAAATTCTTTCTCAAAGTTTTCAAGCGTTCCATAGTGATCTAGGTGATCAGGATCAACGTTAGTAATTAGGGCTACCGCTGTTTGATAGTGCAGGAAAGAACCATCTGATTCATCGGCTTCAATAACAAAAAGGTCTGTAGAACCCGTTGCAGCTGATGAACCATACTCGGCGATAACTCCGCCGTTTACAAAGCTTGGGTCTTGTCCCAGTTGCCTAAGGCCTGTTACAACCATTCCAGTGCTGGTTGTCTTACCGTGAGCACCTGCAACAGAAATGAGTTTCTTACCAGTGGTCAGGTACTTCAATGCTTGAGATCTATGAAGGATTGGTAGCTTCTTTTCTTGAGCAAGAACATACTCAGGATTAGTCGGCCATAGAGCAGATGTGACGACAACTGTGTCAGCATCGCCTAGATTTGCTGCGTCATGACCAATCGCCACTTGAGCACCAAGACTTCTAAGCTCATCGATGTTTCCTGATTCTCTAACATCGCTACCGGTTACTTTGTGTCCGGATTGGATAAGTAGTCGAGCAATTCCGCTCATACCTGATCCACCAATACCAATGAAGTGAATGTGCCCTAGGTGTTCAGGAACTACCTGGCTAAAATCCGGTTTGATGGTCATAAAATCCTCTTGATTTCTCTAAGACTAAATAAGGCTGGCTAGTCTTTGCCCAGCAACACGCCATTTACCAGCTCAAGCAAGCGTTCAGAGCCATCTCTTACTCCAACAGAGAGTGAATTAGCTCTCATGCTCTTCAGCTCTTTGGCATTGCTAATCAGAGGAATTAGATGTGATCGCACATACTCAGGAGTGAAATCTGCATCAGCAACCAATACCGCTCCTCCTGCATCAACTAACTCTGCAGCGTTGAGTTTCTGTTCACCATTGCCAACAGGATATGGAACCAACACTGCTGGAAGTCCGACTGCAGCCAATTCGCTAACAGTTGCTGAACCAGATCTAGCTACGGCAAAGTCAGCTGCTGCAAGAGCTAAGTCCATCCGGTTGCAGTAGCTAAGTCTGTGATAGCCACCTTGAATCAAGTCAGGTAATTCTGCTCTGTTGCCCACAACGTGAATAACTTGAATACCTGCTGCCTCTAGCAGTTGCCTAGATGCATCGATAGTTTCGTTGATTCTCTTTGCTCCTAAAGAACCACCGGTAACCAGCAGTGTGGTTAGCTTCGGATCAAGCCCGAAGTAAACATCAGCTTCAAATTTCATATCGGTCTTTGTGATCTCAATGACCTCTTTACGCAGAGGCATTCCAACTAGAACTGCCTTAGGTAAATCGGTCTTGCTAAATGTCACACCAACAGCAGATGCACTTCTCGCTCCAACTCGATTGGCATAACCAGGCAGGGCGTTTGCCTCGTGAACGACGAAAGGTATACCTAGCTCTTTAGCAGCTCGATAAGCCGGTGCGCTGGCGTAGCCACCAAAACCAACAACAACATCAATGTTCTTTTCTTGAATATATTTCTTAACTGTTGCAATTGACTTCAAGAACAGAGAAGGGAACCTAAAGAGGTACGCATTTATCTTTCTAGGCATTGGCAATCTTGGAACTGTTAGAAGTTCATAGCCTCGCTCAGGTACCAGTGTTGATTCCAGACCTTCAATAGTTCCTAATGCCCATACCCTGTGCTCACCTTTTTGAGCCATGATTTCATCAGCTAGGGATAGCAGAGGATTCACATGCCCTGCTGTTCCTCCACCAGCTAATAGATAATTGGTCATTTCTTGCGAACTCTTCTTCTTGGTCGATCTTGATCTCTCTCGACAGCCAGCACGACACCAAGTGCCATAAGAACCGCGAGCATAGATGATCCTCCCTTTGAGAACAGCGGAAGTGGAACACCAATCACAGGGAATAGTCCCAGTACAACTCCGATGTTTATGAACGCTTGGATGGTGATCCACAGCATCACGCCAGTTACTGCAATGGCACCGAAGTCAGTATTTGAGTTCAAAGACACTCTGCGAATGTAACGGGCCAGCATGAAGAACAAAACCAAGACCACAACAGCTCCAAGTAGTCCGACTTCTTCTCCAACGATGGAGAAGATGAAGTCGTTCTCCACTTCAGGGATCCATCCCCACTTCATCTTTGAATCACCAAGTCCAGTGCCAAAGAGTCCACCAGAAGCCAAAGCCCAAGCTGCCTTGTCGGTCTGCCAGTTTGTATCTGCTGCAACTGATTCTGTTTGCCCCAAGAATGCCAAAATTCGATTCATACGGTTTTGACTAGATAGCGCGAACCCAAGTGCTAATACTGCTCCCGACGCAACAATGAATCCTATGTCTCTCATCGGCATTCCGATTAGGAAAGCAAGCGCTACGACGAATGCGATTATGACCAAAGTAGTTCCAAGGTCCTGTGAAGTTGCAAAGATTAGACCAGCAGGCAAAATTCCATAGAGCACAAGCGGCAATGCACCTTTACGCCAATCCCATAGCTCATCGAGATTAGGGCTCAACTTCACAGCGAGAGCAAGAATGATTCCAAGCTTCATGAATTCTGAAGGTTGCAGAGTCAATGGTCCAAAAGCAAGCCAGTTAGTGTTACCTCCAACTGTCTTTCCAAATCCTGGAACCACTACAAGGAATTGCAAGACAATTGAACCTGCCCAAAACAGCATTGAGAACCTTTGGATGACAGCTACTGCACGCATCGAAATAAAAATCATAAAGACTAACCCAAGTATTGCGGCATAAGTTTGTGATCTAAATTCCGCGAAGGCATCCCCTGTTGCCTTGATTGATGCAACGTTTGAAGCACTTAGAACCATAACCAAACCACAACCCAGCATTAGGACAATAAGCATTGCCAATCTGTAAAACAAAGGTGTCTGGTTCAAGAAGTAGTTATCAAACCAAGTGATAGAAGATTGAATTGGGTTTCTAACAAAGTCAGAGATGTTTGTTTTCAAACCTGATTTTTGTGCTGACTTTCTCTTAACTGCCTGTTTTGTATTTGCCATTAGTCCTGAACTTCCTTACGTACTGCTTCTGCAAACAGTTGTCCCCTGTGTGCATAATCTTTGAACTGATCCATTGATGCTGCAGCTGGTGCTAGAAGAACTACATCTCCGCTAGTTGCAATATCTTTCGCTGTGCGAACTACTTGAGTCATAACATCAGAGGCATCCGCTGTTACTTCATGAACTTGAGTATTTGGAGAATGCTTTGCTAAGGCTTCAAGAACCGGAAGTCTGTCCATCCCAATGACGATTGCAGCTTTAAGTTTTGGAGAGTACCTAGTAACCAAATCAGAAATGTCCACACCCTTTAGTAGTCCACCAACTACCCAAACAACTGAATCAAATGAGGATAGGGCTGCAGCTGCTGCGTGAGGATTCGTTGCCTTTGAGTCATCAACCCAGTCAATGCCATCTTTTCTCAAAACAAGTTCTATGCGGTGGTGATCAAGCTGGAATTCTTGAAGTGCTCTTGCTATCTCGCTAGGCTGCACTCCAGCTGCTCTGGCAAGAGAAGCAGCTGCAGCGATGTTAGACATTAGGTGGGGGCTTACGATGATGCTTTCACTAAGGTCATTCAGAGTTGCAAGCTCTAGCGCTTCAGAAGCATCATCCACAAAAGCTCTATCGACCAAGATATCTTCAACCCAGCCAACTTCATTTGGTGCTGGTGTGTTAACTGTGAAACCCACTGCTTGAGCTTCTTCAGTGTTACTTGCCTTAGCTAAGAGTTCAGAGGTCTGTTTGTCCCCTGCGTTATAAACACAGCAAACCTTTGTGTTGTTGTAGATCTTTCCCTTGGTTCTGCCATACTCCGTCATCGAACCATGCCAATCTAGGTGGTCTTCCGCCAGGTTCAGTACTGTGCTGGCTAGTGGTTCGATGTGGTTTGTGTAGTGCAGTTGAAAACTGCTTAGTTCAACTACGAGAACTTCAAACTCCGCAGGATCTCTCACAGCATCAAGTATTGGCTTACCGATGTTGCCGCAGGCAACAGCTCTAATTCCTGCAGATAGAAGCATTTGCTCCACTAGCTGCGTGACAGTTGTTTTGCCATTAGTTCCAGTGATGCAAATCCACTGAGAAGGTTTTCCAAACTTGTCTCTAACTCGCCAAGCAAGATCAATGTCTGTCCAGATTTCAATATCAGCTTTGCCAGCTTGAACTAGAAGGGCATTATCAGGCTTGATTCCTGGAGAGGTGACTACTAACTGAACACCAAACTCGCTAAAACGTTTTGTTACTGTTTCAGGGTCTTTACCAATTAGTGCATCAATACCTAAAGCATCGAGAATATCGAGCGACTTGTCATCTGCCTTGTCTGCGATTACGAGTACTGATGCTCCAAGCTCATTCAAGGTATCGGCAACAGAGAAACCACTCACACCTAAACCGAAAACAACAGCCTTGAGTTCACTCCAATCAGAGTGCCAGCTTTTGAGGTGATCTAGTTTGCTCATGCAACCGAGCCATAAATCCACTCGACGTAGAACAAACCAATTCCAGCCATAACTAGCAATCCACAAATGATCCAGAATCTAACCACGACTGTTACTTCATTCCAACCCTTTTCTTCAAAGTGGTGGTGAAGTGGACTGTTTAGGAAGATACGCCGTGGTGTGCCAGTGAA
>JBEDBW010000051.1:0-8816 GCA_041177045.1 Actinomycetota bacterium
GTCAGCTAGGGCTAGCTCTTCTTGCTGCTATCGCGATTGTTTACCTAATCATGGTTGCAACATTCAGAAGCCTGGCTCAACCACTAGTTCTTCTAGTGTCAATTCCATTCGCAGCAACAGGTGCGTTCGTAGCTCTACTTGCAACCAACACCGCCCTTGGACTTCCAGCTTTGATCGGTATGTTGCTGCTGGTTGGAATCGTGGTTACCAACGCAATTGTTTTGATTGACCTCATCAATCAATATCGTTTGCAAGGTATGCCGTTCGAAGAAGCAATCATCAATGGTGCTCGTCAGAGACTACGTCCTATCTTGATGACAGCACTTGCAACCATTGGTGCTCTAAGCCCACTAGCTCTAGGCTTCACAGGATCTGGAGGATTCATCTCTCAACCACTTGGAATTGTGGTTATCGGTGGATTGTTCTCTTCAACGATCCTGACCTTGGTAATCGTTCCAGTTCTTTACCGTTTGGTTGAAGGCAGAAAAGAACGTAAGGCTCAGAAGAAGCTAGCCAAGATCGCTAAGAAGACTGCGGCCAAGGCCACACCAAAGCGTAAGACATCAGCTAAGACCGCTTAGCCCTAAAGGTAAACTAGATGGAGTCCTCGAAGTCGGGGGCTCCATTTAGTTTGAGGAACTATGAACATACCTGAATACCTAGTCTGGATTGACTGCGAGATGACAGGGCTAAACCCTGACACTGAGTGCATTGTTGAAATAGCTGCAGTCATCACAGACTTTGATCTAAATGTCCTAGATGAAGGCATTGACCTAGTCATCAAGCCTCGTGAGGGCACAGTTGAGGCAATGGGTGACTACGTCAGGAAGATGCATACCGACTCTGGACTAATCAAAGAGTTTGCATCAGGTATTGAGCTAGCAGATGCTGAAGCCCAGGTATTGGAATACATCAAGAAATACATTCCAAACCCAAAGACTTCTCCCCTAGCTGGTAACACCATCGGGACAGATCGCATGTTTATCTCTAAATACATGCCTAATTTGGATGCCCACCTGCACTACCGAAACATAGATGTTTCAACCATCAAGGAACTGTCTAAGCGTTGGTATCCAAGGGTCTATTTCCAAGCTCCTAAGAAGGATGGTGGCCATAGAGCCCTTGCCGACATCCTTGAATCTATTGAGGAACTCAGGTACTACAGAAGCAGCGTGTTTGTTGAAGCTCCAGGCCCATCAAGCGAAGAAGCTCAGGCACTAGCGCAGGTACTGAAGACTGATAAACTTTGAGAGTTGATTTCGGCTAGTCCGGAATAAAACATGGTGGGTATAGCTCAGCTGGTAGAGCGCCTGGTTGTGGTCCAGGATGTCGCGGGTTCAAGTCCCGTTACTCACCCCAAAAGAAAAACCCGAGGTTATTAGCCTCGGGTTTTTACCTTTAAGAATTACTGGTTTGCCCTCTCTAGCACTAGTTCTCTAACTCGAGCAGCGTCTGCTTGACCCTTCATGGCCTGCATAACTGCACCAATGACAGCTCCAGCTGCCTGAAGCTTACCTTCACGGATCTTCTCTAGAACATCAGGTTGCTTAGCAAGAGCTTCATCAATGGCTGCAATTAGTGCTCCATCATCAGATACAACTTCAAGGTTTCTAGAAGAAACAATCTCAGACGGTGACCCTTCTCCAGCTAATACAGCTGATAGAACTTCACGAGCGATGCGGTCATTGATCTTGCCTGACTCAATAAGAGTTGCAATCTCTGCTACCTGCGTTGGTGTGATGTTCATTTCTGAAACATCTTTATCTTCTGAGTTAGCAATACGAGCAATCTCACCTGAGTACCACTTTCGAGCAGCCTGTGGCTTTGCTCCAGCAGCTACTGCTTCTTCAATGAAATCAAGTAGGCCAGCGTTGACAACATCTCTGAATTCCATCTCAGCAAAGTTCCACTCGCCTGCTAGACGCTTACGTCTATCGGCCGGGTTCTCTGGAAGAAGTGAACGTAGCTTCTCAATTAGTTCGTGAGAAGGCTCAACAGGAACTAGATCTGGCTCTGGGAAGTAACGGTAGTCATCAGCATCTGACTTAGGTCTTCCAGCACTTGTTGAACCTTTGTCTTCGTGCCAGTGTCTAGTTTCCTGAGTAATGGTTCCACCAGCAGCCAAAATTGCTGCTTGTCTCTGGATTTCATATCTAACTGCACGTTCGATTGATCTAAGTGAGTTAACGTTCTTAGTCTCTGTTCTGGTGCCAAGTTTCTCTTGACCGTGAGGTCTAATAGAAACGTTGGCATCGCAGCGAACATTTCCACGTTCCATACGGGCATCGCTAACACCTAGTGCTTTAACGATTTCTCTAATTGAACGAACATAAGCAGCAGCTAGTTCAGGGCCTTCTGTCCCTACTCCAAATACAGGCTTAGTAACAATCTCAACTAGTGGAACACCAGCACGGTTGTAGTCAACTAGAGAGTACTCTGCTCCTTGAATACGACCTGTTGAACCACCGATGTGGGTTAGCTTTCCAGCGTCTTCTTCCATGTGTGCTCGTTCAATCTGAACTGTGAACTTGTTACCACTAGGAACTTCCACCTCTAGCTGACCTTCAAATGCAATTGGGTCTCTGAACTGTGAAGTCTGGTAGTTCTTAGCTAGATCTGGATAGAAGTAGTTCTTTCTAGAGAACCCTCCGGTCGGAGCAATCTGGGAACCAAGAGCTAGCCCAATAGAAATGGATGACTCAACTGCCTTGCGGTTCACTACTGGAAGTGATCCAGGTAGACCAATACAGATTGGACAAACGTTTGTGTTTGGTTCATCACCAAAGTCGTTCTTACAACCACAGAACATCTTTGTGTTGGTGTTTAGCTCAATGTGCACTTCAAGACCAATGACTACTTCAAAAAGCTCTAGTGCTTTGTCGTAATCCATCAAGTTAGCTTTAGCCATTAGTTACCCTCCAACTTTGGTGCGAAGTCCATCATGCGCTTACCCCAAATGCCTTCAAGGATTCCTTCAAGTGCTGCTCCCACTTCATACAGAGCAGCATCTTTATGAGCTGGTGCAAGGAACTGAATACCAACTGGAAGGTTGTCTTCATCTGCCAGACCAATAGGAACTGAGATACCTGGAATACCTGCAAGGTTTGCAGGAATGGTTGCAATGTCGTTTAGATACATAGCCAAAGGATCTGCCACCTTCTCACCAAACTTGAATGCAGTTGTTGGAGCAGTTGGCGAAACTAGAACATCAGCCTTAGCAAACGCTGCATCAAAGTCTCTTTGAATAAGTGTTCTAACCTTCAAAGCAGCACCGTAGAACTTGTCGAAAGAACCAGCTGAAAGAGCATAAGTTCCAAGAATGATTCTTCTCTTTACTTCTGGACCAAATCCAGCTTCACGGGTGGCCGCCATAACACGTTCAATAGTTGGGTTACCCTCTGGGGTAACTCTCATACCAAAACGAACTGAGTCAAACTTAGCCAAGTTGCTTGATGCTTCCGCAGGAAGAATCAAGTAGTAAGCATCAATTGCATACTCAAATGATGGGCAGTCAACTTCAACAATCTCTGCACCAGCATCAGTGATTAGTTTCAATGCTTCAGCGAATCTGTTTTGAACACCCTGTTGGAATCCGGCACCTGATAGCTGCTTGATTACACCAACCTTCTTGCCCTTGAGTGATCCATTCTTTGCTGCTTCAACCATTGAACCAAGTGAGTCTTTTAGTGAAGTGCTATCTCTTGGGTCATAGCCAGCAATTACATCTTGCAGATAAGCAGCATCCAAAACGTTTCTAGCAACAGGACCAATCTGATCTAGAGATGAAGCAAGAGCGATTAGTCCGTATCTTGAGACAGCTCCATAGGTTGGCTTAATTCCAACAGTTCCGGTTACCGCTCCTGGGAAACGAATAGAACCACCGGTGTCTGAACCAATAGCAAGCGGAGACTGGAATGAAGAAACAACAGATGAAGAACCACCACCAGAACCACCAGGGATTCTTGTTAGATCCCATGGGTTCTTGCTTGCTCCATACGCTGAGAACTCTGTTGATGAACCCATAGCAAATTCATCAAGGTTAGTTTTACCCAGGATAGGCATCATTTCTTGACGCAGCTTGGTAACAACGGTTGCATCGTAAGGAGCAATCCAACCTTCAAGAATCTTTGATCCTGCTGTGGTTGGAGCATCGGTAGTTGTGAGGTTGTCCTTAACTGCAATAGGAACACCAGCAAGTGAAGGAAGCTTCTCTCCTGCTGCTCTTCTGCGGTCAACTTCCTTAGCAACTTCCAAAGCTTTATCGGTTGAAAGGTGAAGGAATGAGTGAACTGCATCGCCAACGCTTGAGATCTGGTCAATGTGAGCTTGGGTAATTTCAACCGAGCTGACCTCGCCTTTTGAAAGAAGATCAACTAGTTCTGAGGCATTTTTCCTAATAAGTTCAGACATCAGGCCTACTCCTCGTCCAAGATTGCGGCGACTCGGAAGCGGCCTTGACCCTGATCAGGAGCACCTGAAAGAGCCTGTTCTTGGCTTAGAGAAGGCTCAATTACATCTTCCCTAAAGACATTTGAAAGAGGAATTGGATGGCTTGTAGAGGGGGTATTTTCATCAATAGCTGAAGAGATTTTCGCTACTGAATCCAAAATTACGCCTAGTTGTTCTGTAAAGCGAACTACTTCGGACTCATCTAGCTCGATTCTGGCCAAATTGGCTAGATGTCGCACTAAATCAGGGGTCACATCTGACATGGGGTTCCTCAAAACTGTGGTTGTTGTTATCTCCTATAAGTATATCGGGGCTTACCCAATCCCGCTTACTGGACTAAACTTATATAGTTGCTGACATAGTTGCTGGGCCTCCAAAAGGGGCTTTGAACTAAGTACGTTTCAGGAGAATACAAAATGGCTGAAGAAGAGAACTTCGACGACGTCGTTCGCGGTACAAATCGCGAAGACTTCGATGTTGTGATGCGCGGTTATGACCGCAATCAGGTTGATAAGACCATCGAAGAGATGCGTCTAGAGATTGAGCACCAGGCTACCTATAACGAGCAGGCTGCCTCTGAAATCACCATTCTCAAAGCCGAAGTAGAGAACCTAAAAGTCCAGGTCAAACAAGGTGGCCCTAACGGATATGCAGCCCTGGGTGCACAGTTCGAGCAGACCCTTCGCCTTGCTGAAGAGCAAGCGAAGAAGATGATCGCCGATGCAGGTCAAGATGCCCTGCGTATTCGTGAAGAAGCGAAGGGTGAAGCCGACGCACTAAAGCGAGGAGCTAAGGACAAGGCTGATCGCGTTGTTCAAGAAGCTGAAATCAAGATGGAAGAAGCTCGTCTTGAAGCTGATAGACGTCACGGCGAAATGCTAAACACTGCTTCAGCAAGTCTTAGCGAAGCAAACGAAAGAATTCAAACAGCCCAAAGAGAAGCTTCTGCTATCAAATCTGATGGTGAAAGATATGCGGCTGAACTTCGTTCACAGGTCCACCGTGAGACTGAAGAAGCTAGAGCACTTGCTACCGAACTAAGCCAGAGAACCGCTCAGGCTCGAGTTGACCTTGAAGCAGAACTAAAAGCAAAGCGTGATGAAGCAGAGCAGGAAGCTCTTCGCATCTACCAGACTGCAGTTGGTCAAGCCCAGGCAATCACTGAAGAAGCTAACCGCTCGCTTGCAGAGTCTTCTGCAAGAGCGTCTGAGATTCTTACTGAAGCAGAACGTGTTTCCAGAGAAGCAAGAGCTACTCGTGATGAGATTCTTTCCGATTCACAGAAGCGTTCAACTGATCTAATCAACCAGTCTCGTCGTCGTGCAGAGCTTCTGTCTCGCAAGGCTCAAGGCTATGCAGAAAACGCAATCAAGGACAGCCGCGAGCGTCTAAACAAGCTTTCTGAAGAGCGTGAAGAAGTTGCAGACTTCCTAGATTCAATGAGCAAGTTGATGTCTACTGAGAGCATGGTTTCAGTTGACGAGGCAGAAATCGACGAAGCTAAGTAATTAGCCCAGTTTTTTTGCAAACTCTTCTTCAGATATAACTGGCACACCTAGGCTTTCAGCCTTAGTGAGCTTTGATCCTGCATTCGCTCCGGCAACTACAAAAGCAGTGTTCTTTGAAACACTTGATGCTGCCTTTCCACCGTTAGTGATAATCAACTCTTCGATTCTCTCTCTGGTGTAATTCTGCAGTGTTCCAGTAACAACAATGCTCATCCCAGTGAAGACTCCATCGCTAACCACGTTAGCTCCAGGTCCTGCATGCCCAGGAATCTCTAAGAGAACTCCTGACTTACGCCAAGACTCAACCAGGTCTTTATGCCAGTCAACCTTGATCCATTCCAAAAGTGACTGAGCAAGGATTGTTCCAACACCATCTACTTGAGATAGTTCTTCCTCAGTTGCGTTGAAGATGTTGTCTAATGAACCAAAGTGTGTAGCTAGAGATCTCGCAGCAACTGGACCAACGTGCCTGATAGACAAACCAACAATGATTCTCCACAGCGGCTTAGTCTTCGCCTCTTCAAGATTATTTAAGAGCTTGATAGCAACTTCTGAAGGAACTGTTTCGCCTTTCACTGTCTTGCTAAAGAACTGAACAATCTTTGGCTTACCGTCTTCACCAAGCTTTGGTAATCCAGTGTCTGGATCGAGAACATAGGTTCTGATTGGTAGCAACTGATCCATAGTCAGGTTGAATAGATTCGCCTCAGACGTCAACGGGGCAACCTTAGGTTCAACCGGTTGAGTTAGAGCCACCGCTGCAACATAACCAAGGGCCTCGATGTCGAGCACTCCCCTAGAGCCAATGTATGCAACTCGCTCCCGCAACTGTGCAGGACAGTGCTCTGAATTCTGGCAACGAAGATCTACATCGCCTTCGGTGGAAGGAGCAAGCTTTCCATTGCAGTCTGGGCAATTAGTTGGCATAACAAAGGCATGTTCTTTACCTGTTCTAAGTTCAACTACAGGACCTAGAATTTCTGGAATAACATCACCTGCTTTTCGAAGCACGACGGTATCCCCGATCAGAATTCCCTTTGCTTTTACAACATCCTGGTTGTGTAGGGTTGCAAACTCAACTGTTGAACCAGCTACCTTGATTGGCTCAACAACTGCATAAGGAGTTGCTCTACCGGTTCTACCAACAGACACTCTGATGTCTAGAAGCTTGGTGTTTACCTGCTCAGGCGGGTACTTGTAGGCAACAGCCCAACGTGGAGCACGAGCAGTAAAGCCGAGTTCTTTTTGAACTGCAAGTGAATCCACCTTCACAACAACACCATCAATTTCGTGTTCTAGATCGTGACGTTGGGCTTGGAACTTGGCAATGTACTTGCTAACACCTTCAATTGAATCAACTACTTCATATCTAGTTGATGTTGGAAGACCCCAGCTCTTTAGCAGTTCATAAAGCTCACTCTGATTCTTGAAAGGAGCATCAGGCCACGCTCCAACTCCATGGACCAGCATCTGAAGAGGTCTACTTGCTGTTACAGCTGAATCTTTTTGTCTTAGTGAGCCACTGGCAGAGTTTCTAGGGTTAGCAAAAGGAGCCTTACCTTCTGCTACCAGTCCAGCATTTAGGTTGGCAAAGTCTTTGACACCAAAGAAGATCTCTCCCCTAATTTCAACTACGTCTGGAATTTTTGAACCCTTTAGACGGTGTGGGATTTGCTTGATTGTCTTTACGTTGTTTGTAACGTCTTCACCAACCACACCATCACCTCTGGTTGCTGCTGATACCAGTTCGCCTTTTTCATAGCGAAGGTTGATGGCTAAACCGTCAATCTTCAACTCACAAAGGAAACGGTCTTGGCCAACCCTGTTAGCCCAGGCTTTGAGTTCCTCATCATCGAATGCGTTGTCTAAAGACCACATTCTTTCAAGATGCTCAACTGGTGAGAAAGCTTCATTGGCTGAACCACCAACACTTTGGGTAGGTGAATCACCAGATATAAGTTCAGGGTGTTTTGATTCAAGAAGTTCAAGTTCTGCCATCAAGGCATCGTACTCAGCATCACTGATTAGAACTGTGTTCTCTTGATAGTAGGCGCGACGATGCTTATTGATTTCGTCTACTAAAAAGGCGATGCGTATAGCTGGTTTCTCTGGCACCTGATAAGCCTAAACAGCACCATTGACACTAGAGCCAATACTCGCCGAGGCTGTTGAAAAAGAGTCGACAGCAGACACTGTGTGATCAATAGTGGTCTGTGCAAGGACTCTAGTGCCTAGGTAAATCACTGCGGTCTGTCCTGGTGCAACTCCATAAATAGGCTCATCGCATCTAATTACCATGGCATCATCAATTACTGCCACTTCACAAGCAACCTGTTCACCATGAGCTCTTACTTGAACGTGAGCCTTGAAGAATTCTTCTGGATTGTCCTGTGGCTTACCGCACCAGGTGAACTTGTTACCTACTAGTTCAACTACCGCTAGTGCTTGCTGTGGGCCAACAACAACCTTGTTTGTCTTCACATCAACAGCTAACACATAGCGTGGTTTGCCATCGACTGCTGGTCTACCAAGTTGAAGTCCTTTGCGTTGACCAACTGTGAAGCCATGAGCACCTTTGTGTTCACCTAGAACATTGCCCTGCATATCAACGATTTCACCTGTTGTATTTCCTAGGCGATCAGCTAACCAATCTTGGGTATCCCCTTCAGGAATAAAGCAGATGTCATAAGAGTCTGGTTTAGCTGCTACCGATAGTCCACGCTCGGCTGCTTCTTTTCTAATTAGGTCCTTGCTTGCAGTGTGACCTAGAGGAAACATTGAGTGCTGTAGTTGCTCAGCAGTTAGCACACCAAGCACATAGCTCTGGTCTTTAGCTAAAGCCATAGATCTGTGTAGTTC
>JBEDBW010000052.1:0-4882 GCA_041177045.1 Actinomycetota bacterium
AGATCTATCTACAACTTTGTCACCGATATCATGTCTGGTTTGAAGTAATAAGTTTTCAACATCGCCTGTTCATAACCTGTGTAATAACCCCATATTTCTGTTAGTAACCCAAGCAAGCTTGTTAGGTAAGAAATTTGATTCCACAACTGAAGAAGTTATTCACAGAATTATCCCCAGATGTGTATACAACTTCCAACGATGTAGTTCAGGTCTAATTCATGGTCTCCATAGAGTTTTCCACATTATCAACAGGTGTTAATAAGACTATTAAAGATTAAAGAGTTAAAGAATTTAAAGCCCATAACTCTTAGGGTTGGGCTTTGTACCAATGGCGAGTGAGTTTTATGCCAAGATTAACCAAGTAATCCCCACGAAAGGTGAACTGTGAAGTTCCAAGTCAACAGAGATGTGCTCGCAGAAGCAGTAGCTTTCGCAGCACGCATGCTTCAGTCAAAACCAACCTCCCAGGTTCTCTCAGGTATGAGATTGGTTGCTGATGCAAACTCCCTTCAAATCTCTGTATTTGACCACGACGTATCAGCTCAGACTGATGTTGTAGCAAACGTGGATCAATCAGGAACTGCATTGGTTTCAGGTCGTCTTCTAAACGAGATCATTGGTCGTCTTCCAAACCAGCCTGTGACTTTCGTAATCGATGGCACAAAAGCAGTTCTAACTTGTGGCACTTCTAAGTTTGAATTAGCAACACTTCCAATCGAGCAGTACCCAACTCTTCCTCCAATCCCACCGGTTAACGGAACTATTGATGGCGATGCTTTCATTTCTGCTATTAGAAGAGTTTCTGTTGCTTCAGCAAAAGATTCAACAAGACCTTTCCAAAAAGGTATTCAATTGAGAGCGACACAAACCTCAGTAACTTTCACAGCTGCAGATCCAAACAGGATTGCTCGCTGCCAGGTTCAGTGGCTAGGTAAAGATGTTCCTGATGAGACATCAGCTGTTGTTCTTACAAAGACAATGCAAGACATTGAAAAGACTTTCTCAAACCTAGGTGAAGTAAGTATTTCGATTGCACCAGATGGTGGCATGGTTGCTTTCCAAGCTAAGAACAGAATTGTTACAACAGTTGTTCTAAATATTGAAAACTATCCTGACATTGATCAGTACTTCCCAACCAACCTTGAAGAGTCAGTTGTGATCAACAAGCAAGACCTAATTGATGCAACTCGTCGTGTTGAACTTGTTGTTAATGAATCTGAAGACACTATTCGTTACGCATTCGAAGAAGGTGCTGTAAACCTTGATTCAACAAGTTCAGAGAACAACGCTTCTGAATCTGTTCAAGCAACACTTAATGGAAACCCAACTAGCTTGAGATTTAAGCCTTGGTTATTCCATGATGGTCTATCTCAGATCACTAGCGAATTTGTAAAAATCGAATTCACCAAAAACCAGAGAGACCCGTCTCGTCCTGGACCTATCATCATGTCAAGCCAAACCTCCAAAGATGCAGCTTCGCCTGACACATATCGGTACCTTCTAAACCCGAACATGCTCAAGCGCTAAATAAAGCATCAACATCGAAAGGCAACAAATGCACATTGGACTAATTGGCCTAGGAAAAATGGGTGGCAACATGCGTACCCGTCTTCGCAACAAAGGAATTGAAGTAACCGGTTACGCACGTGATCGCAATGTTGCTGATGTTGGAAGCATTGAAGAACTAGTCGCAGCTCTTCCATCACCAAAGATTGTTTGGGTTATGGTTCCTCACGGTAAAGCTACTGATGATGTAATCAATGAACTGCAGAAGCACATGGGTCAAGGAGATCTAATTATTGAAGGTGGAAACTCTCGCTTCAGTGAAGACATTCGCCACGCAGCTCAAGTAGCAGAATCAGGTATTGGATATCTTGACTGTGGTGTTTCAGGTGGAGTTTGGGGTCTACAAAATGGTTACGGCCTAATGGTTGGTGGCGACGAGAAGTTGGTTGCACAAGCTATGCCTATATTTGATGCACTTCGTCCAGAGGGAGAACGTGCTGAAGGTTTTGTTCACGTCGGTGATGTTGGTGCTGGTCACTACGCAAAGATGGTCCACAACGGTATTGAATACGCAATGATGCAAGCTTTCGCTGAAGGCTATGAACTTCTAGAAAAGAAGGACATCATCAAGGATGTTCACGGAACTTTTGCTGCCTGGCAAAGAGGAACCGTTGTTCGTTCCTGGCTACTAGATCTTCTGGTACTTGCACTTGAAGAGGACCCATCTCTGTCAAAGATCAAGGGTTACGTTGAAGACTCAGGTGAAGGTCGTTGGACTGTTGAAGAAGGAATTGCAAACGCTGTTCCAATGCCAGCAATCACAGCTTCACTATTTGCTCGCTTCACAAGCCGTCAAGATGATTCACCAGCGATGAAAGCTGTTGCAGCTCTGCGTAATCAATTTGGTGGTCACGCGGTTAAGAAAGCAGATTAGTTTTTAGATGCACGTCAAGCATCTGACTCTTTCAAACTTTCGCAATTATTCGACAGTTGAGTTACCGCTTGCTCAAGGAATCAATTTACTCGTTGGTAAAAACGGCCAAGGAAAAACAAATCTTGCTGAAGCAATTTTTTACTCAGCAACTTTAAGTTCTCATCGAGTTAGTGGATACCTACCTCTAATCAAACAAGGTGAAACAAAATCAATCATTCGACTGCTAGCTAGATTTGAAGATCGAGAAAACCTACTTGAGTTAGAGCTAAACACCGAAGGTAGTAACAGGGCGAGAATAAACAAAAGCGAAACCCCAAGGATCAGAGATGTTCTCGGATACGTAAACGCAGTCATCTTCTCCCCTGAAGATCTAGACATAGTCAAAAGAGATCCATCAAACAGACGAGCATTCATAGACGAGCTTATTGTTCAACTAACTCCAAGAATGGCTGGCGTTTATAGCGACTATGAAAGAGTCCTTAAGCAGCGAAACACTCTTCTCAAAAGCGCCAGGAACATGAGTGCTAGTGCATCTGGTTTAAGCACACTTGATTCATGGGATCAATCTCTTGTGCGAATCGGTAGCGAGATTGTCTCTGCCCGTTTTGACATCACCGCTCGCCTAGCCCCATATCTTCAAGCAGCTTATGCAGCAATTGCCGATGAGAAAAATGATCCATCAATCCGAATAAAAAGTTCACTCTCAACCAACGAAGTTGAATCAACAGATTCAGAATCTTTTCTAAACACTGGCGATAGACAAGAAATAAAAAAGCTATTCCAAGATCGACTTGCTGAAGTGCGGGGCAAAGAAATGGAAAGAGGAATCACACTCGTTGGCCCTCATAGAGACGATCTACTTTTACTTTTAGGAACCTTACCTGCAAAGGGATACATCAGTCACGGTGAATCCTGGTCTTACGCTCTTGCTTTGAAGTTAGCTAGCGCGGATCTAATTCGCAAAGATGCAAGAGCGGGAGATCCAGTCCTAATCCTGGACGATGTGTTTGCTGAGCTTGATTCAACAAGAAGGTCTAGATTGGCCTCTCTCGTATCGCATAATGAACAGGTGATTATTACAGCGGCTGTAGCAGAGGATGTTCCGAGTGAACTGAGCGCTACCCGATTCAATGTCCGAGACGGATCGTTGGTGGCAAATGACTGAAGAAAACAAGCCAGATGTAGCTGTTGATTTTTACTACCGAATGAGAGCTGCCATAACGGGCAGGAAAGATAGAGACACAAAGAGGCGTGAGAAAACTCAACGCCAAAGGTCAAAACCTTTCGACTCCGGCAGGGACCCTAAGTCAATTGCCAACACAATGGACGAACTAATTCAGAGCTTTGGCTGGCAATCTAAGGTTGCTGAAGGGGAGCTCTTTGCCAACTGGAAAGACCTGGTTGGGGACAGGGTGGCCGAAAGCAGCTTCCCAGAGGACCTTGCCAAGGGAATACTCACAGTTAGATGCAAAAGCACCGCTTGGGCGACACAGCTAAGGCTCATGGGACCTGAGATATTGGCAAAGATTTCAGAGCGTCTGCCTGATCTTGAGGTCAAAGAAATACGCTTTGTTGGGCCTCAGGCACCGAGCTTTAAGAGGGGTTTTAGGACTGTTCAAGGCAGAGGTCCGAGAGATACCTTCGGATAACAACCCCTAAGAGCTCCTGCCTAGTAAAAATGCGACTTGTAGCCAGTTATCCACAGGCTAAAAAGAGCTCCCCAATGCCCGTTTTTGGCCCATTTTAAGCCCTCCTAGAGGGTAGAATGAGACGGTTAGTTACCCCGGATTTAAGTCGCTTTATTGAAGGCGCGGTCGTGAGGGCCTGACTCGATGAAATAGGAGCTGTACCCCGATATGACCGATTCTCCAAAAGGCTACGATGCCTCGAATATTCAAGTACTAGAAGGTCTAGAGGCGGTGCGTAAACGCCCCGGCATGTACATCGGATCAACTGGCCCTAGAGGTCTCCACCACCTGGTCTATGAAATCGTGGATAACGCTGTCGACGAGGCCCTAGCTGGTCATTGTAGGAACATTGACGTTGTCATCACTAAAGGCGGCTGGATCAAGGTTGCAGACGATGGTCGCGGTATTCCAGTAGACATGCACCCTGTCGAGAAGAAGCCTGCTGTTGAGGTTGTTCTGACAGTTCTTCACGCAGGTGGAAAATTTGGTGGAGGCGGTTACGCAGTTTCAGGTGGTCTGCACGGTGTTGGTGCCTCAGTTGTTAACGCTCTTTCTACACAGCTGAATGTAATTGTTGCTCGTGATGGTTTCATGTGGACCCAGAGCTATCTAGCCGGTGTTCCAACCAGGAACAGTAATTGAGTTCCTGCCAAGTCCAGAAATCTTCGAAACAGTTGAATTCGATTACGAAACTCTTCGATCAAGATTCCAACAGATGGCATTCCTTAACAAGGGCCTAAGTATTTCTCTTCAC
>JBEDBW010000053.1:0-4752 GCA_041177045.1 Actinomycetota bacterium
ACAGCAACTACACCCTGAGGAGTATTTGTGTCACTAAGTGCTGCCAGTACCTGTTCGCTTACAAGCTGAACTTCAATTCGAGATGCTTTAGCCTTGGCAAACATATCGGCATGACGTGCCAAAGCCTCCTCGGTAGCAAAAGCTTCGAGGATAAGTTTCGGTCTTTCGAGTGCCTCGCGGAAACCTTGTGGTCCCTCAAGCAGAAAGAGCCCGGTCTCACGACGGGCTTCTTTCTTTACTAGCTTGGCAACCCCACGAACCTTAGCGGCTTTGGGATCAATCAGCACTTGGGTTATTTAACCTTCGGAGCTGATGTGTCTTTAGGCAGTGCTGACTTAGCAGTAGCTACCAATGACGCGAACGCCTTTGGCTCGTTTACTGCTAGATCTGCCAAGATACGACGGTCAACTGCAACGCCTGCAAGGTTTAGACCCTGGATTAGACGGTTGTAGGTAAGACCATTCGCACGTGATGCAGCGTTGATTCTCTGAATCCATAGACGACGGAAGTTACCCTTCTTGTCGCGACGGTCGTTGTATGCATAGACCAGTGAGTGCAGAACCTGCTGCTTTGCCATGCGGTAAAGGCGTGAACGCTGACCGCGGTAACCCTTTGCACGCTCAAGTGCTGTACGACGCTTCTTCAACGCGTTTACTGCGTTTTTAACTCTTGCCATTAGTTTCTCCTAAATAAATTCTGAATGTGCTTGGACTAGTGGCCGAGCTGCTTCTTGATGGTCTTGAAATCAGCCTTGCTTACAAGCTGGTCCTGGTTTAGACGACGGGTGCGTCTTGATGACTTGTGCTCAAGGTTGTGACGCATGTTGATCTGCTGCTTCATCAACTTGCCGCTACCTGTGAAACGGAAGCGCTTCTTCGCTCCAGAATGGGTCTTCTGCTTTGGCATAACTTCTCTCCTGTTTTTCTAGTCTGCGGTTTCAGCCGCAGAATCCTTTGTTTCGGTCTCAGTGGTTGCAGGGACATCAGCTTTCGCCTTCTTGTCTGCAGCTCGCTTAGCATCTGCTTTCGCATCAGCCTTGTTACGTAGAGGAGCGATAACCATTACCAAGCTTCTGCCGTCTGCCGATGGACTCGACTCAACAACACCTGACTCAGTAACTTCTTCAGCTACTTTCTGCAACAACTTGACACCCATCTCCGGTCGTGATTGCTCACGGCCACGGAAGACGACCATCACTTTGACCTTGTCGCCAGCCTTCAAGAAGCGTTCGATCTGACCTTTTTTAGTTCCATAGTCGTGATCATCGATTTTCAAACCAAAACGAACAGTCTTGATGACAGTGTTTGTCTGGTTCTTTCTCGCTTCACGAATCTTCTGGGCTGCTTCGTATTTGAACTTTCCGAAATCCATAAGCTTACAAACCGGTGGTGCTGAGGTTGGTGAAACTTCTACCAAATCGAGGTCCACTTCCTGAGCCATTCGCAGTGCTTCTTCGATTTTGATGATGCCAAGTTGCTCTCCGTTAGGGCCAACTAGGCGTACTTCTGGTACACGGATTCGTTCGTTGATACGCGGGTCGCTGATCTGCTGCTCCTTTTGACGTGACTTAATGGCCACGTAGGGACAAGAATCTTCTTGCCAACGCGCAGAACTGAAAAGTTCAAAGCTTACCCGGCAACCTAATAAGTCGGTGGACGCGGGTGGGAAATGAATCCACTTCTGACTGAAGACCAGAGATCTCCAGAGCCATGGGTTAGCCTAGCAGAGAACCCATCTGAAAGTGAAGCCCAGAATGTCAGAAGATTTTGAAACCCAAGCCATGCGCGAGCTTGAGGAAGTTCCAGCCGTTGAGGTTATCACCGCTACCGCTGTCCACCTCATGAGTGCTGCTGCCGTCCAGGTAGGACTAGCTGAAAATGGCTATAAAGGTGACTTGGATGAGGCTAGAAAGCTAATCAATTCATTAGCTGGCCTACTGACTGCAGCTGCTCCTGACCTAGGCGATCACCATGCCAGACCGCTACGAGATGGGCTACGAAGCCTGCAATTAGCCTTCCGCGAGGCTTCTGTTATCAAGGATGAGCCAGGTAAGGGCCCTGGCGAGAAGTTCACTGGCCCAGTTAGCTAGCCTGAAGGAATTTGACTCCAACGGAGTCAACTAACTCAACAAACCGTTCTGACTGAGAGAGTTGAGCAAAGAACCCTTCTTCAAGAGCTTTTAGCTCAGTTTCAGTCAATCCTGGCTCAAGGTATAAAACCACAACAAGCTCTTGACCCAGTAGTTTGCAGGTTGGGTCACCCTCTATCAACGTAAAACTCTCAACCTGACCCATTTCGCTGAGAATGCTGTTCACAAACTCAACAATCTCTGGATTGTTAGCAGGATTTAGCCAAGGTAGATCTTGGGCAATGGCAGCAATACCTGGTCTTCTAACCACAAACTCTGTTTCACTCATTGGATCTAGCACTAAACGAGTGTTTCCTTCGCTCGCAGCTGCAAGAGCTACTTTTCTACCGTCATTAGGAACAGGTCTTGCTTCTGGATTCCAAAGATTCATGGCCGCAACTGAACTAAATACCGGAAGGGCTCTTTGATTATCCGGAGTCATGACTGTGACGATTGACAGATCTGCACTCTTATCCACTGTCTGTCCGTGTGCCCCTTCCCCACTTTCACCAAGATTGGCAATTAGAGGAATGAGCAATCTTGCCTGACCGATTGAAACTAAGACTTCTTCAGCTCCGACCTCTTTGGCAAGAAACTTTGACAAAGTATCAATCAACTTTGGATCGGCTTCTCCGTTATCTCCGCTGTATGGATTGATGTCGAAACTTCTACCAGCCCATGGCACTCCAGCTGAGTCTGTAAATTTTGAACCGTGTGATTCAGACATTAGTCACCAGAAACCTTTAGAGCCTGTTCTAGAGTGAACTTACCTGCGTAAAGTGCCTTACCTAAAATTGCTCCTTCAAGACCAAATGGCACAAGCTCACGCAGCTTCTCCAAATCTTGCAGAGAAGAAATTCCACCTGAAGCAATTACAGGTTTATTAGTTCTCTGCATAACTTCTTTTAGCATTTCGATGTTAGGACCTAAAAGCATTCCATCTTTAGTCACATCGGTAACAACGTAGCGTGGGCAACCTGCTTGCTCTAAACGCTCTAGAACTTCAAATAGGTCCCCGCCATCTTCAGTCCAACCACGAGCAGCAAGAGTTGTTCCCCTTACATCCAAACCAACAGCAATCTTGTCGCCATACTTTGCAATTACTTCAGCAGTCCAATCTGGGTTCTCAAGAGCAGCTGTTCCAAGATTCACTCTCTCTGCACCAGCTTCTAGAGCTGCTTCCAAAGAAGCGGTGTCTCTAATTCCACCACTGAGTTCTATCTTTACGTCTTTACTGTTGGCTACCACTTCGCGAATGATTGCACGATTCTCACCTCGTGAGAAAGCAGCGTCTAGATCGACGAGGTGAATCCATTCTGCGCCAGCATCAATGAACACCTGGGCTGCGTCAATAGGTGAACCATAATCTGTCTCACTTCCAGCAACGCCCTGGCTAAGCCTTACTGCTTTTCCATCGGCCACATCAACAGCAGGTAGAAGTATTAGTCGATCACTCAAAATATTTTCCTCTATAGATTCTTTAGCCAGTTACTCAAAAGAGTTAGGCCTGCTTTGCCAGATTTCTCTGGGTGAAATTGGGTTGCGGACAGTGGACCATTCTCTACTGCAGCAACAAACCTAGAACCATACTCTGCCCAAGACACAGTTGGTTTTTCAAAAGCTGTTTCTTGTTCAAGTGCGAAACTGGCAGCTCCATAGGAATGCACAAAGTAGAACTGCTCTTCAGAAATTCCTTCAAACAGTTTTGATTCGCTCGGTACTTCAACATCATTCCAACCGATATGAGGAAGCGTTGGTGCATCAAGCTTGGTAACTGATCCAGGCCACTGGCCCAGACCCTCAGTTTCGATATCGTGCTCTGTCCCAGTTTCAAACATCACCTGAAGCCCAACACAGATTCCGAATACTGCTTTGCCAGCCGACAATCTCTGATCAACAATGCTCGGAGCTCCAACTGCATTTAGCTGTTCCATGACAGTAGCGAATGCTCCTACTCCAGGAATAACAAGACCATCAGCTGCTAACGCTTTTGCTCTATCCGAAGTGAGTTCAACAGTTGCACCAACTTCTTCAAAAGCACTGACTACCGAGTGGATATTGCCGCTACCGAAATCTAGAACTACGATTTTGGGACTGATCACAAAGTTCCCTTGGTGGAAGGAATTCCAACAGCCCTAGGGTCTCTCTCAACCGCTTTGCGAAGAGCACGAGCGAAAGCCTTGAATTCTGTTTCAGCAACGTGGTGCGGATCTCTTCCATCCAACACGTTGATGTGAACTGTCATATCAGCGTTCAAACAAATTGCTTCAAAGACGTGACGCACCATTGAACCGGTGAAGTGCCCGCCAATCAAGTGCAATTCAAATCCTGCAGGCTCACCTGTGTGAGAAAGGAATGGTCTTCCAGAAAGATCAACAACTGCTCGAACTAATGCTTCATCTAGTGGGACAGTTGCATCACCAAATCTTGATATTGAGTTCTTATCGCCAAGGGCTTGCTTGATTGCCTGTCCCAAAACAATTGCGGTGTCTTCAACTGTGTGGTGAATATCAATGTCAGTGTCACCGCTTGAGACAACATTTAGATCAATCATTGAGTGCTTTGAGAAAGCAGTTAGCAGGTGGTCAAAGAATGGAACAGTCGTGGAAATACTTGATTTTCCA
>JBEDBW010000054.1:0-4733 GCA_041177045.1 Actinomycetota bacterium
GGCAGCCTCGGCGCTTTCTGTTCTTTTGATGGGTGCGATACTTATTCTTGTTGCAGGCTATGTGAAGAAGTCTGGAACGGAGGATTTGCTCTAATGAAATTTAGTTTGGGTAAATACGCTTTTCCTTTGTATGCAGTTCTTGCTTTTATCTATCTTTTGATACCTATTGGCTACACCTTCGTCTTCTCTTTTAATGACTCACTAAAGACCAACCTGATTTGGCGTGGATTCACTTTAGATAAGTGGACTAACGTATGTGACCGTGAAGGTGTTTGTGAAGCTTTTGGTAACTCAGTTCTAATCGGTGTTGTCTCGACAATCGCTGCAACTGCCCTTGGCACCATGATCGCGATCGCTCTGGTTCGTTACCGCTTCAAGTTCCGCAGATCAACAAACCTGCTTTTGTTCTTACCTATGGCAACTCCTGAAGTTGTTCTTGGTGCAGGTCTTGCTTCTCAGTTCTTTAGCCTTGGAGTTCAGAAGGGTATCGGAACTATCATCCTTGGACACATTGTTTTCTGTCTGTCCTTTGTTGTTGTGACAGTAAAGGCAAGAGTTGCAAGCTTGGATCCTGTGCTTGAAGAAGCAGGTAAAGATCTTTACGCAAACCCTAGACAGGTTTTCTGGAAGATTACCTTCCCACTATTGCTTCCAGGTATAGCAGCTGCAGCACTTCTGTCATTTGCTCTTAGCTTCGATGACTTCATCATCACCAACTTCAACGCAGGTGCTGACATGACATTCCCTCGCTATGTCTTCACAGCAGCAGCTAGAGGCGTTCCTGCTGAGGCAAACGTGATTGGTAGCGCAGTGTTCATTGCAGCAATCTTGCTAGTACTGGCTACTCAGATCAACGGCGAACGTAAACGCCGTAGCTTGCTAAAGAAGCACTAAGCAAACAGGGAAATAAGAGCTTCTTCGAAGTGAGCTCTGTGTCTTTCAACATCTTCATTTGTGTGAGCTGGTGACATCAAAGCCATGTTGTGGAATGGTGTCATCAAGATTCCACGGTTCAAAGCGTGAATGTGAAGATACTGCTGTAATTCAAAGTCATCTGCATCTGCTGCTTCTCTACCGTTCTTAGGAGCTTCCGATCTGAATGAGTATTCAGCTCTACAGCCCAACTGGCTAACTTGCCAAGGAGCTCCATACTTAGTAATCAAGTCTTGGACGTTCTTAGTCCAAACATCGCACAGGGCTTCCATAGATACGAATGCTTCAGGAGTTAGCACTTTGGTAAGAGTTGCTGCGATAGCAGCCATGGAAAGAGCATTTCCAGCAAGAGTTCCACCAACACCACCGACGTCAATATGTTCTAGGTGAAGGCTCTTCTGAATTCTTGCGGTTAGTTCTGCAGTCATACCAAACGCACCTGCAGGAATACCTGCACCGATTGTCTTACCCAAAACGACAGCATCTGGCTGGAGGTTCCTGCGAGCAGTCATTCCTCCTGGGCCTTCGCTAAGAGTGTGTGTCTCATCGATGATGAGAATTACTTCATAGCGTGTGCAAAGCTCTCGCAGTCCTTCAAGATAACCAGGTTCTGGCAGAACAATTCCAATGTTGGTCATCGCTGGCTCGATAAGCATGGCTGCAACTTCTCCAGTTGCGAATGCTGCTTCAGCAGCTTCCAAGTCATTGAATGGAACAACGATAGTTGTTTCGCTTGGATCAACCTGAGGGCCGATGTTGTTCTCTCGGCTAACTGTGTTGCCATTGTCATCGAGAACAGCAAAGGTTTCATCAACAGTTCCGTGGTAGCAGTAGTCGTGAACAACAACCTTGTGTCTACCGGAGATGTGCCTTGCATATCTCAAGATGTGTCGGTTGGCATCAGTGGCTGTAAGCGTGAACTGCCACTTAGCCATTCCAAAACGATCTGAAAGTGTTTGAGCCGCTACAGCTGCATCAGCTGTTGGAAGCATCAGGGTAATACCCTTTGCAAGTTGCTCTGAGATAGCTTTTACTGAAGCGTCAGGGGAGTGGCCAACCATTGCACCGGTATCGCCGAGGCAGAAATCAACGTATTCAATGCCGTCAGCATCTGTAAATCTAGAGCCCTTGGCTTTAGTTACGTACACAGGGTGAGGACCAGGCCACTTTGACATCCATGACATTGGAACACCGCCCATGAGGGCGTTCTTCGCACTTTCATGAAGCTTTGCTGATTCAGGGTGCTTTGCTGTGAAGAGGGCTACCTCATCTGCAAATAGTTTGGCTAGTTTTTCTCTATCTGCATATGAGTGCATTGGGTTTTGTCCTCTGGTTTTTAGAGTTTTGCGAGTCCGTCTTCAACAACATCTAGAGCGTCGTGAATAAGCTCATCGCTGATTGCAAGTGAAGGCAGGAAGCGGATTACGTTTCCGTAGGTTCCAGCATTCAATATAACTACACCGTTTAGGTGTGAGTGCTTGACTACTGCATCTACCGCTGCAGAGTTTGGTGTGCGGGTACCTGGTTGCACCAATTCGATTGCAATCATGGCTCCACGTCCACGGATCTCACCGATGACTGGGTACTTAGCTTTCATAAGTTCTAGGCGAGCCATCATGACTGTCTCGATGTGCTTAGCCTTTTCAAGAACTCCACCATCTTCAATCTGCTTCAGAACTGAGATAGCAGCCGCAGCCGCAACCGGGTTACCACCGAAGGTTCCACCAATTCCACCTGGGTGAGATGAGTCCATGATTTCTGCTCTACCAACAACTGCTGAGATAGGCATACCACCGGCAATACCCTTAGCAACTGTCATTAGATCAGGTTCAAATCCTTCTTCGTGCTCTGATGCAAACCACTGACCAGTTCTAGCAATACCAGCCTGTACTTCATCTGCTACTAGAACGATTCCATTGGCATGGGTCCAAGCACTTAGGGTCTTTAGGAAGCCAGGGGCTGGAACAATAAAGCCACCTTCACCTTGAATAGGTTCAATGACTACAGCAGCTAGGTTGTTAGCTCCAACTCTCTTTTCCATGTAGTTGATTGCTCTAGTAGCTGCTTCTTCTCCAGTCATGCCTTCAGGGTCATGGAACGGGTAAGACATTGGAACGTGTGTAACGCTTCCAGCAAAAGGACCGAAGCCATCCGCATAAGGCATGTTCTTGAAGTTCATCGCCATTGTTAGGTTGGTTCTACCGTGGTAGGCGTGATCGAATACAGCAATTTCATTGCGCTTGGTGAATTTTCTAGCCAACTTGATTGCGTTTTCAACTGCTTCTGCTCCTGAGTTGAACAAAGCTGAACGCTTGACGAAATTTCCAGGCATGTGGCGGTTTAGGATTTCACAAACCTGTACGTAAGGCATGTATGGGGTGACGGTGAAAAGTGTGTGGGTTAGCTTTGCTACCTGCTCTGATACAGCTGCAACTACACCTGGGTTTGTGTGTCCGATTGTTGTAACACCAATACCTGAACCCATATCGATGTACTGGTTGCCATCTACGTCAACAAGGATCGCTCCGTGAGCTGAATCAATGTATGCAGGTAGTGAGGTTCCAACCCCATGGCCAACGTGCTCTAAACGATGTGCATGAAGGGCCTGAGATTTAGGGCCTGGAATGGAAGTAACTAGCAGTCTTTTCTGTTCAATCGTCATGTACTAATTCTACGCCTCGCAGATTTATCTTGCTAGAAGCCCCTCATTAGAAGAGGCTATGTATCTAGGCATCTTTTCCCTTGCAAAAGCCACTACTTAAGAGTTTTCTCGCAGTCCCGCAAACACAGCCCCCACTGTTTCTAAGTGAATATAAATGCCCCAAATAGGAACAAAGACACTAAAATTAGGGCCATGGGAATCATACTTTTTGCACTCTTTATTCCTTTTTTCGGGCTCTCTGTTGCTGCTCTTGTTTTCAGCACGAGGATTCGAAGAGGGATAACCACTTCTAAGGCTGCTTATGTAGTTCTGTGGCTCCAACTTGCCGCAACAATCTGGTCCTGTGTGAATGCCCTTACAGATTCAGACAATTTTCTTAGGTACATAAATGACTTTTTTGCTGTCTTTATGCTTACATTCACCGCTTTGTGTGGGCTAATCCTTTTCACACCAAAAATAAAAAAGTTTTGAGAACAACAGATAATCAAGCTCTATCCTTGGGGGAACCTTGCACTTTCTTTCAAACTAAGTGTTTCGAAAATCTGAAGGTGAGGTCAACATTATCTTCAAGGCCTTACTTTTCTAAACCGATTACAGAACTAGGCCACTAGCAGCAAGGAATACGGGGATGATGGCAAGATTGAGACATGAAGAAGATAATCATCCTAGGCAGCACAGGATCTATTGGCACCCAGGCCCTAGAGATTATTGAAGCTAACCCTGACAAGTTTCAGGTTGTAGGTCTTGCCGGTAATTCAAATAAAGAACTTCTAGCAGCTCAAGCTAGCAAGTTCTCAGTCAATCAAAAGAATGTGGCTGTTGGCGCTAATGAAGCGACAGCTCTAGTTGAAAACACTGATGCAGATGTGGTTATCAATGGAATAACGGGATCTATTGGTTTAGCTCCAACATTGGCAACTCTGAAAACAGGCAAGCGTTTAGCTCTGGCTAATAAAGAGTCACTAATTGTTGGTGGCAGATTAGTAACAGAAGCTGCTGCTCCAGGACAGATCGTTCCTGTTGATTCAGAGCACTCCGCACTAGCTCAATGCTTGCTGTCGGGAGACGCTAAGGAAGTGGCGACACTTATCTTGACTGCATCGGGTGGTCCATTTAGAGGATTCACTGCGGAGCAGCT
>JBEDBW010000055.1:0-4696 GCA_041177045.1 Actinomycetota bacterium
CACCTTCTTTTCTTAGTTCTTTACCAAGGGTTGCCGTTATCTCTCTAGATTCATCAACGATTACTGTGTATCTACCCTTATCAACCTGGATCACCATTCCGATAGGCGCATCTTTATAGGTAGGTCTTGTCTTGGTTCTAGGCTTATTACCTTTAGGGTTTGGTCTAGACCTGATATCACTCTCATCGATATCGTGCTGACCAGGTTCTGGCTCATACAACCAACTCAAGAGTTAGTTCCCAACAGGTCGTTCCATAGGGATACAAACTCAGGCATGGTCTTACTCACAACACTGATGTCTTCAATAGTTATCCCAGGAACTCTAAGACCAATAATGGCTCCTGCAGTTGCCATGCGGTGATCTTCATATGTATTCCAAGTTCCAGAATGTAATTCAGCACTTGGTTCAATAGCTAGTCCATCTTCAAGTTCGGTAGCCTTGCCACCAATCTTGTTTATCTCAGTTGTCAGAGCAGCAAGTCGATCTGTCTCGTGTCCTCGTAGGTGAGCGATTCCTGTAATTCGTGAAGGGCCATCAGCTAGAACTGCTAGAGCGATGATTACCGGAGCTAGTTCGCCGCCAATAGATAAATCAATATCGATTCCCTTGATGGTTCCTGTTCCGGTGATGACTAGGTCATCACCTTCTCTTTCAAAACTTGCTCCCATTTGAGTAAGAATCTCGACAAAGTGTTTGCCAACCTGGGTTGTTGTTAGTGGCCAGTTCTTTACCTTTACTGATCCACCAAGAACTAGAGCGGCTGCTAGGAAAGGACCAGCATTAGATAGGTCAGGTTCAATGTTGATATCCCCACCTCTAATAGGTCCTGGTTCCACAACCCAAAAGGTTTCTTCAGGCTGGGAGACCTTCACTCCTCTTTGTCTTAGGCACTCCAAAGTCATCTCAATGTGGGGAAGGCTGGGCAGGTCTTTGCCAACATGACGAAGCGTTAGACCCTTAGTACAGCGAGGAGCAGCCAATAAAAGCCCTGAAACAAACTGGCTTGAGGCGCTTGCATCTATTTCAAGGTAGCCACCCTCAATCTCTCCGGAGCTAGTGATAGTAAAAGGGAGAGATCCGGTGCCATGATCTTCAACTGAGACACCTAGAGCTCTTAGCGAGTCGATAGTGGTCTTCATAGGTCTCCGACGGGCAGCTTCATCACCGTCAAAGGTGATTTCTCCAGCAAATAGGGCTGCCATTGGAGGCACAAATCTCATAACCGTACCAGCTAAACCACAGTCAATACTTGCCTTGAGGGGCTCTCGACCTTCAATGTCAGTGGTAGGTGGGACTATTACTAAGTCACTCCTTTCGCTGGCGTTGATTTGAGTCCCTAGCTTCATCAGGGACTCAATCATCAGCTGGGAATCCCTTGAATCTAGGGGATTTCTAAGGCGGCTGGGTGATGAGGCAAGGGCAGACAGCACTAATTCGCGGTTGGTTAGGGATTTTGAGCCTGGCAAAGAGACGGATCCAGAGATGGCATGTTGAATTGTTGGGGCAAGCCAAGAACTTTTAGCCGAGCGGGAATAAATGTTGTCCGTCATGTGTTCTCTATTCTAACGGCATGATTTATTGGTGCCTAAGGACCAAAAGCAGTTCAAAGACGAACAAACTAACCCGGAGGATGATACTTATTTACATTTCACAGAATACAACTCAGCCAGCTCCACGCCGCCACGTTTACCGTGCAACCGCCAGAATCAGCACCAATCACCAATCAGAACTACTAAACTCACAACCAATGAGTAACCAAATGGGAACCCCCGCAGATCCGACCCCGAGTCGTGTTCCTTTCGCAATAGCCGCAGCACCTTACTTTGAGGGTATTCGCCGCTACTGCATTTCAAGAGCAGGAACCTTCCACCGTGGAGAAGACATTGCCCAAGAAGCCTTAATGAAGGCTTTCAAGTCCTGGGATTCCTTCACCGATATCGGCTATGGACCTGGACCTTGGCTATACAAAATCGCCAAGCGTGAACTTGTTTCAGCTGGTATCAAGCAGACCGAGCTAGATAAGAAACACGAGTTCGCGTACGAAGACGAAGAAGGAAACGTCGACTACGGTTTCGATGAATACGACTTCAATAACGCAGTCGACTCACCGGAAATGCTGATCATTGAGAAGTTCGGTATGGCTGACATTGAAGAAGCCATCAACGCTCTCGATGAAGAATTCAGAGAAGTTGCTTTCCAAAAGTTTGTTGTTGGACTAGGCAACAAAGAAATCGCAGAGCTACTAGACCTAAAGCAGAACACTGTTGGTTCAAAAGTTTCCCGTGCCCGTGAAAAGCTAAGTGAAGTCTTGAAAGAGATGGCTGCTGGCTTTGGGATCGGTTTAGATGAAGATAAGAAAAAGTAAAGGGTAATCCAATGTCAGAAAATAACTGCGAACTCACACTAGGAAGAGTTTTTGATTTCCTAGCAAATGAACTAAATGAAACGCAGCGATCCGAGGTGCTCGATCACCTGGATGGTTGTCAAACTTGCAAGAAAGAGTATGCAATCGAAAGCAAAATATCGAAACTCATAAGTAGTTCATCGATGAATGCTCAAGCAAGTTTTGCATCCAAGATGCAAAGCAGACTCCAATCAGGGAATTGAAGAAATCCCCGCTCTAGTGGCGGGGATTTTTTATATCTCTTGTTCTGGTAAATCTAACCAGCTGTACCAACCTTGGTTGAGTACTAGCCAAGCGATAAGTCCGTGACCAAGTTGACCTGGTAATCCGAATTGAGAGTTCTTGATCTCTTCGTTGAACCCTGGGTGATCTACTAGTGGTCTGTATGCATCTACGAAAGGCAAGCTTCTTCTTGAAGCAACATCTTCAAAGCCTGCTGATAGATGTTCAATGTCGTAGTTCAGTTGAGGGTTACGACTAGGAATAGGGGAAATGACAAAGCTTTGAACACCCTTGCTTGTAGCTGTGTCGAGGATGTTGGCAAGGTTCAGTCTTGATCTAGACATTGTGATTCCAGCATTTATGTCGTTTGAGTTCAAAGCAACAATCAATCTGTTGTCTGTGTCAGGAGCAAAACGCTTAGAAGCTTCTTCTAACCACTGCTCACTCATCTGAGCTGTTGTTACCTCAGGAGTTGGCAGGACGTAGAAATCGATTCTTGGGAAATCACTTTGAGTCTTTGCTATTACTCGACCAACCCAACCTAAACCTTTAGGGTCGCCACCTGCACCAACGATGTCGTCACCAATGATGACAACTCGTATGTTACGACGTGGCTCTTCCATGATTTAGTTGAATGCTCTTTCGACTAGGTCTGCTTGTTCAACAGCGTGACGCTTTGCTGAACCGGTTGCAGGAGAAGCACTGGCAGGTCTTGATACAAGCTGAGCTACCTGACCGCCCATGTATTTAGGAAGGAATAGACCGATGTATGTCCAAGGGCCCTGGTTAGCAGGTTCATCCTGAACCCAGAACAGTTCTGCACCTGGGTACTGAGCGTAGACAGCCTTGATCTCATCAACTGGGGTTGGGTAAAGCTGTTCAACACGAACGATAGCGGTGTGCTGGTCGTTTCGCTTTTCAGCTTCAGCCAGTAGATCCCAGTAGATCTTGCCTGAACAGAAGAGAACTCTCTTCACATTTGACTTGTTTAGTCCACGCTCATCATCGATAACAGGCTGGAATGAACCAGTAGTAAAGTCTTCAACCTTTGAAGATGCAGCCTTTAGGCGAAGCATTGACTTAGGTGTGAATACGATAAGCGGTCTTCTCGGTCTTGCATATGCTTGACGACGAAGTAGGTGGAAGTGGTTAGCAGGTGTTGATGGTTGAGCAACTGTCATGTTGTTCTCTGCAGATAACTGCAAGTATCTTTCAATACGAGCTGAAGAGTGATCTGGTCCCTGACCTTCATAACCGTGAGGTAGCAGTAGAACTAGTGAAGAGTGCTGACCCCACTTCTGTTCTGCTGAAGAGATGAACTCATCCAAGATTGTCTGAGCCCCGTTAGCGAAGTCACCGAACTGTGCTTCCCAAAGAACCAAGGCATCTTTACGCTCTACTGAGTATCCGTATTCGAATCCCATTGCAGCGTATTCGCTCAATAGTGAGTCGTAGATGTAGAACTTAGATTGGTTCTCTGAAAGGTTTCTAAGTGGAATCCACTCTTGGCCATTCTCACGATCGTGGAAGACAGCGTGACGCTGAACGAATGTTCCACGTCTAGTGTCTTGCCCTGACATACGAACGTTAACACCTTCAACTAGCAATGAACCAAGGGCAAGGAGTTCACCGAAGCCCCAGTCAATGCCACCTTCTCTAGACATTTCAACGCGCTTAGCAAGAAGCTGTTGAAGTTTAGGGTGAACATTGAATGCAGGTGGGATGTTGCTGTGTGCAGCACCGATAAGTTCAACTACATCCTTGGAGATCTTGGTTTCGTGGTTGATCTCAGGGTGATCGCTAGCAGTAGTACCAATACCTTGAGGTCTTGAAACCAGTTCAATTGGCTGAGCCATAGCTTCGTGAACATCTGTGAAAGCTTTTTCAAGCTTGGCTTGAAGGTCAGCGTTTGACTGCTCAAACTCTTCGCGTGTGATGTCTCCACGACCAACTAGAGACTCTAGGTAGAGAGTTCTAACTGAACGCTTAGCCTCAATCAAGTTATACATAAGTGGCTGGGTCATTGAAGGATCATCACCTTCGTTGTGTCCACGACGACGGTAACAAAC
>JBEDBW010000056.1:0-4689 GCA_041177045.1 Actinomycetota bacterium
AGAGCTGAATACAACATTGTTGGATTTGACCCAAGAGGTGTTGGCAAGAGCTCAGCTGTCAAATGCTATGACGATAAGGATCTCTACAGTTTCTACTATGACCAGTCTCCTTACGAGTATGCAAGCACAGAAGATCTTGAATACTCAAAGTCATCTATTGCTGACTTTGGTGCAGCCTGTTTAGAGAACACCGGACCACTTCTTGGGCACATTGACACTTCATCAGCGGCTAAAGACATGGACATCATTCGAGCAGTGCTTGGAAGTGAAAAGCTAAATTACCTAGGTTTCTCTTATGGGACACTGCTTGGTGCAACCTACGCAAGTTATTTCCCTGAGAATGTTGGAAGATTTGTTCTAGATGGAGTTGTTGATCCAACTTCTACTCCTTCACAAGATTCACTCAACCAACTAATCGGATTTGAATCAGCCATGCGATCATACCTAACAGACTGCATTGACAATGATGAAGAGTGTCCATTTAAGGGCTTATCTATTGAGAAGGCTATGGACAAAGTGGGGACAGACTTCCTCGGTGTCTTAGAGAAGAAGCCTGTCTACACCTCTGAAGGCAATAGAAAGCTAACTCTCAATTCTGGGTTTACCGGGATGATTGCAGCGCTCTATTCAGACCAGTCTTGGCCTTATCTGACTCAGGCCTTCAACGAGTTCTTCAGTAAGACCAAGCCGGATGGCAGGATTTTCCTAGTCTTAGCTGATTCATACTTCGCCTACAACCCTGATTCAGAAGAGTTCACTGCTAACTCAAATGAGGCATTCAAAGCTATCTCATGCATTGATAGCCGTGAGTCGGATAAGCCAGAGGATATGAAGGCCCAGAATGACCTGGTCAAGCAAACCAGCAAGGTCTTCGGACGTTATTGGCAGTATGGAGGGTTGGCTTGTAACGAATGGCCGTTTGACATTGTCGAAGGTCCAAGCGACTACTCTGCTAAAGGTGCACCGACCATGTTGGTAATTGGAACAACAAACGATCCAGCTACTCCTTACTCTCAAGCAAAGAACTTTGCCAAGGAGGTTTTGGAGAAGAGCTACCTTCTGACTTACGATGGAGAAGGACACACAGCTTACGGTTCTACAAACAGTTGTGTTTCAAACACCGTCGATGAATTCCTAATCAATGGCAAACTCCCTAAAACAGAAAAGACCTGCTAGGCCCAATGCCAAACAATCGATTTCAAGAAGCGTATTCCAAAAGATTTAGAGCACTCCTATCCAACGAACCAACAGGAACCCCACCCTGGCTAGATGTCATTGCTAAAGGTGAAACTGGCGGTCTATTTATGCCAACTGATGCACCTTGGATAGTTCATAGAGACTTCGGAACTTTAGTTGGCGGGATTAGAGCTTTACTTTTGCAAGCACTTCACCCAGGAACTCTTGCTGGAGTTGCTCAGCATTCAAGATATGAACAAGATGCACTTGGAAGACTTGCAGGAACAATCCGCTGGCTTACTGTTACTACCTTTGGTTCTCACGAAGCAGTTGCTGGAGAAGCCAGCAGAGTAAATAGGCTTCATGATCGTGTCAAAGGTGAGTACACAAAGACTTCAGGAGAAACTCTCTCCTACAAAGCCAAAGACCCTGATTTGCTTCTTTGGGTTCACGTTGCTTTCACTGATTCATTTCTAACTTGCCACCTTGACTATGCTTGGCGAGAGATTCCTGGTGGAGCTGATGCTTACGTTGATCAGTGGGCAAGATCCGTTGAGCCGCTTGGTCTTTCCAGAGTGCCACACACCAAAGCAGAGCTCGATGCTGAATTCAAAGGTTTCTTTGACCGCAACGAACTACGAGTTGATGACACCACCAGAAAAGTTATTCAGTTCATCAGAAAGCCAGGGTTACCGCTTCTAGTTAGACCAATCTACAGATTGCTCTTTGCTGCAGCTGTAGTTTCTCTTCGACCTGAGCACAGAAAGATGTTAGGTCTTCGAACCTTGCCTAAGTGGCTTGTTGTTCCAGTGACAAGAGTTGCTCTTAGAAGCCTTCAATCACTAATTGGCCCTGATTCACCTATTGAAAATGGAGCATTGAACCGTCTTCGAAGACTGGGACTAATCAAGTAGCTCCAGTGAGTGTTACCTGGAAGAGTTGGCGATAGCTACTTTCGCTCTGTGCAGTCGAGCAACCAGCTCTGCTTGCCTAATTCCTAAATCTTGTGACACGTCGCTCATTGTCTTCTTATCAATCAGGAGTCCTTGAGCAACGCCACGAAGGGAAGTCGGTAAGTGATTTACTGCTTCTTGAAGTTGGGATGCGGACAAGTGAGTAAGGTCAGGCTCGACTTCTTCAAAGGTTACATCTAAATCGAATTCGTTTGACATGGTTTTCTCCTAAATGAACTTAGCTCGATAACTTTGAACAACGCTTCTCATTCCAATTCCACAAACACCAACTAAATCTTCACCTCGATGATATTCAAAAACGCACTCATCAGTTGCATCGCCAGCAACCAAAGTCACTTTATCGGCTAGCCCAAGTGATCCAAAAGCCAGCAAGTGGATGTCGTACTGATCACTCCAGAACGATGGCACTGGCTTGAATTGGGCATTAACTATTGACTCAAACTTCTCATCTGCGCTTAGTTGAGCGGCTATCACAGCAGCAGCTCGTTTAGCAGTTTCTGTTGGTATGTTCCAGTGTTCTACTCTTCTTGGGACATCGTCAAATATTGGATTAGCAAATCTCGCAACGTCGCCGATTGCATAGACATTAGGAATAACACTTCCTGAAGTGTTGATGGCTCTCATAGCGCTATCAACTAAGACACCGTCAGTTAGGTCGATGCTGGTGCCTTCTAGCCATTCAATGTTTGAATGAGAGCCAACGGCTTCAATCAAGACATCACACTTGATACTGCTGCCATCATCAATATGAACCTCGCGGACCCGTTTATCTCCAGAGAGACCAACTACAGAACGATTTAGAAGAAAACGGACGCCTTCTGCTTCATGTCTAAGTTGCAACTGTCGAGCAAGTTCAGTGCCTAGAGGTCTAAGCATTGGATGTGCAGAGTTATGCACCACGGTCACATCACAACCCAACTTGGCTGCCGTTGCTGCTACCTCACAACCAATAAAGCCTCCACCAACAATTACGACATCAGCACCAGGAGTTAGCTGTGCTCTGAGGTTGATGGCATCGTCTAGAGTTCTTAGGGCATGTCTACCGGCTAGATCTCCGTTAGCAAGGTGGAGTCGTCGAGGTCTAAGCCCAGTTGCAATTACTAGGGCAGAGTATGGATGAACCATACCTGAGCTGTCTGTGACCGTGGTGTGTTGTTGGTCTACTGATACTGCTCTAGTTCCTAAAATCCAGTTCACATCTGCTGTTGCAGCTCGTTCTTCAAAAGCGACAGCTTCGTGAGTAACCTCATTGGCTAGGACTTCTTTAGATAGTGGAGGCCTGTTGTATGGCTTATGGGCTTCCTCACCAATGATTGTGATAACCCCGGCGTAACCAAAACGTCGTAGTGATTCTGCTGTGCGCAATCCACCCATGGATGCACCAACGATTACTACGGGATGGTTCATTAGCTATTCGACGATACGAATTGCTTGCATAGGGCAAACATCAATCGCTGCCTCTATGTTTGCTCGCTCTGAATCGTCGGCTTCTGCCGTGTACTCGAGCTTGTCGTCAGAATTCAAACGAAAGATGTCTGGTGCTTCAAATACACACTGCCCATAGTGCTGACACTTAGACATATCGACTTCTACTTTGATCATTTGCTATTCCTTTTCTACGACGGTCGACGGATAAAGATCTTTAGACGGAGTTCGGATTCCTCTGAACTCCCAGTCGCCACCTAGAGCGGTTGAAACAACTTCTTCAGAAGAAGTAGGCTGAGCCCCAACATCTGTTCGGATGCTTGTTGGTCCTTCGACAATGTGGTTGGTTAGTTTTCCTAGACCTTCCACCTCAACTTCTACAACGTCACCTGGCTCTACTGGTCTTGAGTTAGCTGGTGTACCTGAGAACAACATATCGCCCGGTACCAGAGTTATGGTTCTAGCGATATCAGCAACTAGGTAGTGCATGTCCCACTC
This sequence comes from Actinomycetota bacterium, assembly GCA_041177045.1. GTDB lineage: Bacteria > Actinomycetota > Actinomycetes > Actinomycetales > Microbacteriaceae > Rhodoluna. Next base: position 4,074 of record JBEDBW010000056.1, read on the forward strand.
CATATTGTCGGTGTTATCTTCTTGCTTCATAACTCCATTCACATATGTTCTTATGAATTTGTTTTTGAAGTCCCAGTTAGTAACAAGACCTGGTCCAACTGGAGCTAGAGTGTCCGAACCTTTAACTCGAAGCATGGAACCTGCATCGGTATCTCTAAAGTCATGAAGACCAAAATCATTACCTATGGTGTAGCCAGCTATATATTCGCCAGCTTCCTTAGGAGAGATGTTTCTGCAGGTTTTGCCAATAACAATTACGATTTCACCTTCGTAGTTCAACCACTTAAGTCCTGCAGGTCGAACAACAGCTCCGTTATGTGAGTTAAGAGCAGTGATTGGCTTGTGGAAGTAAGTTGGAGCATCAGGTAGTTTGGTCATGAACTCCTGAGTTCTAGAGCCATAGTTCAAGTGCACGGCAATTATCTTTGTTGGCTCAACTGGAGACAAGTGAACTGCATCCTTGATAGCCACAACGCGACCATCTCCGGCAACTAGATCCTCACCCTTGCGTTCAACTAGGGTCGGGTATCCATCAATCAGGATTCTTCGATATTCAGTCACGGGATAGCACCAAGTCCTTAGCCTTAGGGAAGCCACCTTCTGGCTTAGGGAAGTA
>JBEDBW010000057.1:0-4572 GCA_041177045.1 Actinomycetota bacterium
GTTATGAGCTTTAGCGTGAGTAAAGATTGCTGTTAAGTCATAGATCTGACCGGAAGCGCCTGGGTATTGAGCAAAGACACCGAAGAATTCTTCAGAAAGAAGCCCAGGGTTCTTCGATGCTTCTGCTAGATCAAAGTAGCGAACTTCAATGTTCACGGGTCCTGCTCTGTGGTCTAGGAGAGCTTTAGTCTGAGGGAATATGTCGCTTGAGACATAGAAGATGTTTGATTCGTTTGTTGAAGAACGACGAGCAATAAGCATTGCCTCAACGGCAGCGGTACCTTCATCAAGCATCGAACCGTTTGCAGTCTTCATGCCAGTAAGGTCAGTGACCATGGTCTGGAAGTTAATGATTGCTTCAAGACGACCCTGAGAGATTTCAGGTTGGTAAGGAGTGTAGGCGGTATACCAAGAAGGGTTCTCTAGAACGTTTCTTTTGATAACTGTTGGAGTGTTAGTGCCGTAGTAGCCCTGGCCAATTAGAGAGGTTGTAATTCTGTTCTTTGATGCAATTTTACGAAGTTCACCAATTGCTTCTGCTTCTGAGATTGCTGCCGGAAGCAGTGAATCTCCTTCAAAACGAATAGCTTCTGGAAGGGCAGCGTCTAGTAGTTCAGCAAGTGTTGAATACCCGAGGGTAGCCAACATGTCTTTCTGATCTTGAGCGTTTGGTCCGATGTGTCGGTATTGGAAGTCTTCGTGGGCGAGAACCATTACCTTTAGCCTTCTCCGGTCAGAGCGGCATATTCTTCTGCAGTCATTAGTTCGGGAAGTGAAGTGAACTTCACCTTGATTAGCCAACCAGCACCAAATGGATCTGTGTTAACAGTTTCAGGAGCAGAGACAACAACATCGTTGATCTCAACAACTTCGCCATCTAGGGGAGCGTAAAGCTCACCAACTGACTTAGTTGATTCAATCTCGCCACAAATCTTCATGTATGTAGTTGAGGTTCCTACCTTAGGTAGATCTACGAAGACTACGTCTCCTAGTTTTTCTGCAGCGTAAGCAGTGATACCGATGGTGGCAACATCGCCTTCTACTAGGACCCACTCGTGCTCTGCGGTATAACTGCGGTTAGTTGGATTGCTCATGATTTTCCTTTGGGGTTACTTCGAACGTTTGTAGAAGGGTAGTTTGACAATAGTCATTGGTAGGCGGGTTCCTCTGATATCAACACTTACCGTGTTGCCTAATTCAGAATAATCAGTTTCTAGGTAGCCCATCGCTACTGGGAAACCAAGAGTGGGAGACAGAGCACCAGAGGTGATCATGCCTATCTGGACAGTAGATTCGCTATCTGCAAACAGTGGGTAATCAGCTCGAGCTGCTCTTTTACCTTCACCAACAAGCCCAACAAGCTTTCTAGTTGGTGTCTTGGTAGATAGTTCCGCTAGAGCAGATCTTCCGACGAAGTTATCCCGATCAAGTCTTACAACTTTGCCGAAGCCTGCTTCGTATGGATTCACATCCAGATTTAGTTCATGCCCGTATAAAGGCATTCCTGCTTCTAGTCTCAAAGTGTCTCTAGAAGCAAGCCCACAAGGAACTGCCCCTGCTTCAATCAAAGCGTTGAATACCTTTACTGCATCTGCAGAACTAAACAGAACTTCAAAACCATCTTCACCGGTGTATCCAGTTCTACATAGATAAGCATCAACACCGCTTACTGTTCCAGTACCTATTGAGTAGTAGGGAAGTGTTGATAGATCAGTGTCGGTGACACCTTGCAAAATCTTTGTGGCGTTAGGACCCTGGATGGCTAGAAGTGCATAGTCATCACTCTTGTCTTCAACACCATTGAAACCAAGTTCTAATGCTCTGCTCTTGAGTGCTGCAACTACTACATCTGTGTTTCCAGCATTAGCAATGACAAGGAAGGATTCATCAGTTAATCGATAAACAATGAGGTCATCGATGATTCCTCCATCTGCATTGCAGATCAAAGAGTATTTAGCCTTGCCGTTTTCAATGAGGGAGGCTTGCCCTACTAGTGAGTAATCAAGGAAAGCAGCAGAGCCTTGACCTTGAACAAAGATCTCAGCCATGTGGCTGATGTCGAAGAGTCCAGCGTTGGTTCTCACTGCCTCGTGCTCAGCTAGATCGCTTGAGTATCTAACCGGCATGTCCCAGCCCCCGAAATCGGTAAAGCTGGCCCCAAGACGGGCATGTTCAGCGTGTAAAGGGGTTTGAGGCATATGGCTAATTTACGGCAGTTTTGGATTGGGTTTTGACCCCACGCCGAAACCCTTAGAGAGCAGGCTGCTGCTGGGTTATGCAATGGATGCCGCCACCCCTATCGAAGATAGGTCTGGCATCAATGAGCCTTATCTCCCGACCTGGATAGACATCCTCAAGGATACCCTTGGCTACCTGATCGTTTGGATCATCAAAAGCACACAACAAAACAGCATCGTTCAGGATGTAGTGGTTGATGTATGAGTAGTCCACGAAGCCAAGTTCGTCTTTGAGCACCTTTGGCGCAGGTACCTTGACTATCTTGGCGTTCGTTTGCTCCTCCAGCCGAGCAATAACCTCATGGGTTACTGAGCTATCTGGGTGAGAAGGATCTTGCTGGTCATGAACGAGGAGAGTGTTCTCATCTGCGAAGCAGGCCACAATGTCAACGTGTCCTTTAGTGCCAAAGGTTTCATAGTCTCTAGTGAGTCCGCGTCTAATCCAGATGACCTTGTCTGTGCCAAGTTTTGAATTGAGTTCAGCTTCAACTTCAGATCTTGACCAGTCAGGGTTTCTTTCAGAACCAAGTTGAACTGTTTCGGTTGCAAGTAGAAGTCCTGCTCCATTGGTGTGGATTCCTCCACCTTCATTAACCAATTCACTCTTGATGATTTCAACACTGACGTGGTTAGCCATAAATGAAGCAACCTTGTCATCCAGCTCATACTGAGACCAACTCTGGGCACCCCAACCATTGAAGACCCAGTCGATAGCTCCAAGTGAATTAGTTTCACTGTTGACAACAAATGTTGCACCACTATCTCTAATCCAACTGTCATCAAGTTCACACACAACAAGTTCTATATCTTTTGATAGATACTTCTTAGCTGCTGCTAGATGTCTTTCATTAACTAGCACTGTTACCGGTTCATATTCGGCTCCAGTGTTTGCTACCGCTGACCAAGCAATGAAAGCATCCTCTTCTTGGGCATAATCAGCAGCTGGCCAAGCAAGCCAAGTTCTTTCATGTCTTACCCATTCAGCGGGCATCTTCCAAATCACTGCAGATCCTCTGTGGTGTTTTGATTCACTCCGGCAATACCGCCGTCAATGCCATCGCCTGAGTCTGTTCTTTTATTCACCACTGGCTTCACTAGAGCCTCATAGGTATCTGGTCTTCTAGTTGCTAGGAATGGGAAGAGATCTAACCAATCTCTTCTTTGATCTAGATCAAGATCAGCAATAAGTACTTCGTCTTCATCTCTTGATGCACTTGCAAGTACTCGACCATAAGGGTCAGAGATAAAGGAACTTCCATAGAAGTTCAACGCACCTTCATGACCCCAACGGTTAGGAACAATCATGAATGTTCCATTAGCAATACCGTTACCCACGATTACTTGTTGCCATAGGGGAGCGGTATCAAAATCTGGATGATCAGGTTCTGATCCAATTGCCGTTGGGTAAACCAACACTTCAGCCCCTGCTAATGAATAGGCTCTGGCAACCTCAGGAAACCATTCATCCCAGCAAGTAGGAAGTCCAAAGCTCGCTAATGTCGCGTCTTCGCCAACTTCTAGTTCATAGACCGGATAACCATCTGGAGTATTAGGTCCAGGAGCAAAGTACTTGTCTTCGTAGTAGCCAGCTGTGACTGGAATGTGGAGTTTAGGTGTGTAGGCAATGAGTTCACCGGCAGGGTTGACCATTATGGCAACGTTTGTTCCTCTGCCATCTTCCAACTCTGTGTCTTCATAAAGCGAAGCATGGACATAGATGCCATATTTCTCAGCGGCTGCCTTAGCAAATTGAAAAGTCTTACCTTCAAGATCTTCAGCAATAGCGGAAGGCTTGCCTGCAGGTAGCTTGTCCGCTGGATATCTACTTAGAGTCAGTTCAGGCAAGAAAACCATTTGAGCTCCAGCCTCGCTGGCTAACTCAATACCTTTGTTCAGATTCGCTAGATGGGTTGCTTCGTCTTTATCCCAGTGCATCTGAACTAGAGCAACTCTGATTGGCTTTCTAGTTTGCTCTTTGACGCGACTAAGAGATGCAAGAGCGGGAGCGATAGTAACTTTCATTTACCTTCATCCATTGAATCTAGGAGAGCGACAAGTAGTTTTAGTTCAGTTCTTGGGTTCACAATCGCAAAGCGTGCATTTGGTTTGCCATCATGTGAACTTGGCACAACAAAGCCAAGTGCTTGCTTCAGGATGCGATCAGACCAGGACTCGTAATCGGAGAGCTTCCAGCCTTCTTTTTCGAACACAACAATGGATAGTTCTGGTTCTCTCACAAGTTTTAGGTCAGAACGCTTTCTGATCACATCAGCTATTTGATGAGCTAATTTGATGTTCTCGGCAATGGCAGTTCTATATGCTTTCACGCCATAGG
>JBEDBW010000058.1:0-4561 GCA_041177045.1 Actinomycetota bacterium
GGAGTGCTGCGACAAAGAGTATTTGACCTAAGAATATGGTTTGAATCTTTCCAAACTTATCGGCAAGGAATCCCATAAGCGGGGAAAGCGCATACATTCCAGCGATATGCAAACTGATGGTGAATCCAACAATCACAATTCCATACCCAAGATGTTCAAGATGCACTGGAGTCATCGCCATCACTGAAACCATGACCATGTGTGAAAGGGCGATGGACAAAACAGCAAATCTTGCTACAGGGTATGCCTTAAGAGTTTCAACTGCTGACTTGAATGAGATCTTGTGTTTTGCCTTGCCAGCATCCTTCTGGATTTCTTGGGCATATTTCAAAGGATCTGGCTTAAGACCAAACCAGAAGACAAGTGTTGAAAGCGTTTGAGCAGCAACGGTAAACAGGAATGGACCAGCTAGAGGAGCTAAACCTATTGCTCTGCCCAGCTCTTCACCTGGACCAAATAGGTTTGGTCCAGTAACAGCACCAACAGTTGTTGCCCAGACCACAAGACCAATAGATCGTCCTGTTTTACCAGCAGAAGGGATGTCGGTAGCAGCGAATCTTGCCTGAAGCGATGTTGCTGAACCTGCTCCTAGTAGGAATATGCCAATAAGAAGTAGCGGAAATGATCTAAGGCCAGCGGCGTTAATAACTGCGATAGCTCCGGTGATTGCAAAGCCAGCACCTGTTGCAAGAGATACTCTTCTGCCTTTTCCGTAGGCCAATCTGGATAAAGGAATGGCCCAGATGGCCGATCCAAGGGTGCTAAAGGTGGCTGCCGAGCCTGCCCAGGCCTCAGATCCGCTTAGGTCTTTAGCTAGTAGAGAGCCAATTGAGAGCACTGAACCAAGCCCAAATCCGCCTAAAACCTGCCCTAAAGCCAGAACTTTGATGGTTCTACGCTGAATTTGCTCGATATTGCTCATCTAGTCAATCTAGCCCACGCTGGTAAACTTTGAGTTCAGCCATATTGAAGGTGTCAAAGTGACTAAAACGAACCTAACCCTCGCCGAAAAGGTGTGGAATGACCACGTTGTGGTCAAAGGGGAGAACGGTGCACCCGATTTATTGTTTATTGACCTTCACCTTTTGCATGAGGTAACCAGTCCGCAGGCTTTCGATGGTCTTCGCTTAGCTGGCCGTCCGGTTAGAAGACCAGACCTAACTATTGCCACCGAAGATCACAACACTCCAACCATCGATATTGATAAGCCAATTGCTGATCCGACCAGCAGAACTCAGATTGAAGCTCTCAGACACAACGCTAAAGAGTTTGGTATCCGTATTCACTCACTCGGTGACATTGAGCAGGGCATCGTCCACGTAGTTGGCCCTCAGCTTGGTCTAACCATGCCTGGTATCACAGTTGTCTGTGGCGATTCACACACTTCCACCCACGGTGCTTTCGGAGCTCTTGCGCTAGGAATTGGAACCAGTGAAGTTGAACATGTTTTGGCTACCCAAACTTTGCCTCTAAAGCCTTTCAAGACAATGGCAATCAATGTTGAAGGAAAGCTAAGAGCAGGTGTTACCTCTAAGGACATCATTCTGGCAGTAATTGCCAAGATTGGCACCGGTGGTGGTCAAGGATATGTTCTTGAATACCGTGGCTCAGCAATTAGAGATTTATCAATGGAAGCTCGAATGACTATTTGTAACATGTCAATCGAGGCTGGAGCACGAGCAGGTATGGTCGCTCCTGATCAAACTACCTATGACTACCTAAAAGGAAGAGTTCACGCACCTGTCGGTCAAGACTGGGAAGAAGCGGTCAAGTATTGGGACTCCCTTGCTACCGATGAAGATGCAGTATTTGATGCTGAAGTATTTCTAGATGCCAACACTCTTGATCCGTTTGTGACTTGGGGCACTAACCCAGGTCAAGGTGTATCTCTAAATGATGTTGTTCCTTCACCTGATTCATTTACTGACCCTAATGAAAAAGCAGCTGCTGTTAGAGCACTGGAATATATGGATCTAGTTGCTGGCACCAAGATGAAAGACATCAAAGTCGACACAGTCTTCCTAGGTTCCTGCACTAACTCAAGAATTGAAGATCTACGATCAGCTGCAGCAATTCTCAACGGTAAAACCAAAGCAGAGAACATTCGCATGCTTGTGGTTCCTGGCTCTGCCAGAGTTAGATTGCAGGCCGAGTCTGAAGGCCTAGACAAGATCTTCAAGGACTTTGGTGCTGAGTGGAGATTTGCTGGTTGTTCAATGTGTTTGGGTATGAACCCAGATCAACTAGCTCCAGGGGAGAGAGCAGCTTCTACATCAAACAGAAACTTTGAAGGTCGTCAAGGTAAGGGAGCTAGAACTCACCTTGTTTCTCCTCTAGTTGCTGCAGCAACTGCTATTCGTGGCACTCTTTCTGCTCCCGCAGATTTGGAGGACAACTAATGGAGAAGTTCACTACCTTCAGCGGTATCGCAGTTCCACTAAGAAGGTCAAATGTTGACACTGACCAGATCATCCCTGCTGTTTATCTAAAGAGAATTACTAAGACTGGATTTGAAGATGCACTTTTTGCATCTTGGCGGAACGATCCTGAGTTTGTTCTAAACGACCCTGCATACAAGCATGGTTCTGTTTTGATTGCAGGTCCTGACTTTGGTACAGGTTCTTCTAGAGAGCATGCTGTTTGGGCTCTTCGTGACTATGGCTTCAAAGCTGTGCTGTCTTCTAAGTTTGCAGATATCTTCAAGGGAAACTCAGGTAAGCAGGGTCTTATTGCAGGTGAGATTACTGAGGAAGACACTGAGAAGCTATGGGAAGCAATCCTCAATAACCCAGGAGTTGAGATAACAATTGATTTGGTTCACAGAACCGCTACTTTAGGGGAATTGACTGTTGAGTTCTCTATCGATGAATACACAAGGTGGCGTTTGCTAGAAGGCCTAGACGATATCGGTCTTACCCTTAGAGATGAGAGTTCCATCACAGATTTCGAAGCCAGACGTCCAAACTGGATGCCAAAGACATTACCAGCGAAGCACTAGGAGCTAAATGAGCCAGATTCAAATTCAAGGTGGCCGCCCACTCAACGGAAGAGTTGAGCTAAGCGGTGCTAAGAACCTTGTAACCAAGGCCATGGTTGCTGCCTTGCTAGGTGATACTCCTAGCGAGCTTCGTGATGTTCCAAAGATTAGCGATGTTGAAGTAGTTCAGAGACTTCTAGAACTTCACGGCGTGAAGATTAACTTCAGCGATGATGGCGTCATGCAGTTAGACCCAACCAACGTGAAGTCTGCTCGCATGGTTGATATTGATGCTCACGCTGGTTCATCAAGAATTCCAATTCTGTTCTGTGGTCCTCTACTTCACCAATTAGGTGAAGCGTTTATTCCAGATCTTGGTGGCTGCCACATCGGGGATAGACCAGTTGACTTCCACCTAGAGGTTCTTCGTAACTTTGGTGCAGTAATTGAGAAGCTTCCTAACGGAACTCGAATGTCAGCCCCTCACGGCTTGAAAGGTGCGAAGATTTCTCTTCCATACCCAAGCGTTGGTGCAACAGAGCAAGTTCTTCTAACTGCAACTAGAGCAGAAGGTCTAACAGAACTTTCTGGAGCGGCTGTTGAGCCTGAGATTATGGACCTTATTGCTATCTTGCAAAAGATGGGTGCCATCATCTCTGTTGACACAGATCGTGTAATTCGCATCGAAGGTGTTGCAACCCTATATGGCTATTCACACCGTGCACTATTTGATAGAAACGAAGCAGCCTCTTGGGCTGCAGCTGCTCTAGCTACAGGCGGAGAAATCATGGTTGGCGGAGCTCGTCAGCAGGAGATGACTACTTTCCTAAACGTGTTTAGAAAAATCGGTGGAGCATTCGAAATCGAAGATGACGGTATTCGCTTCTCTCACCCAGGTGGTCAACTACAACCGGTAGTTATTGAAACAGATGTTCACCCTGGATTCATGACTGACTGGCAGCAACCACTTGTTGTTGCTCTAACTCAGGCAACTGGATTGTCTATTGTCCACGAGACTGTTTACGAAAACAGATTTGGTTTTACTGATGCTCTAATTCAGATGGGTGCCCAGATTCAGATCTATCGTGAATGTCTCGGTGGTAACCCATGTCGATTTGGGCAGAGAAACTTTAACCACTCAGCTGTTATTTCTGGTCCAACTAAATTGCATGGCGCAGACATCAGAGTTCCAGATCTTCGCGGAGGCTTCAGCCACATCGTTGCTGCATTAGCTGCAGAAGGTGTTTCAAACGTTTCTAACGTTCAACTAATCTCTAGAGGATATGAGCACTTCCTAGACAAGCTAACTGCCCTAGGTGCGCAGTTCACCTACTCGGAGTAACAGATGGCCAAGAAGAGTGCTGAATCTGTAAAGATGCCTGAGCTTCGCCCAGGCGTTGAGCGTACCTGGCAGATGTTCCTACTTGCTTGGTTTCTAAGACCAGCAGTTGCATTGTTGTTCAGAATCAAAGTAACGGGCAGAGAGAACCTTCCTAAAACAGGAGGTTATGTTCTTGCAGGTAATCACGTAACTACCTTGGATGCGGTAGCTGTTGCATACATGATGTTCTTCCAGCTCAAAAG
>JBEDBW010000059.1:0-4439 GCA_041177045.1 Actinomycetota bacterium
CATGAGCTTCACGGATTTGATCGGGAGCACTCTTGAGTAATTCGCCGGTCCATAGTTCTGATGTGAACGAGTTGCCAAGGTCTTCTAGGGCTGTTGCCAAGCCACCGTCTAAAAGTGAGTATTGCGTGCTCATGTAAAAAGTCTAACTGGAGAGAGCTTTGAGCTACTTTGCCTTCAGGTTATTTGAAGCCTTAGATAGGAATATTGCAAATACTAGAGCCACAACAATAGCCGTGCTGATTCCAAGCTCGATAACTGCTCTATCAAACTCTGCTTGAGATTTTCCAGATGCAAGTGTCATAGAAGCACCAACGGTGAGAATGTGTCTAACCGCTGCAATAACTCCAATGATGAGGAAGTTTTGTAGTTGGAATACGCCGTCTGTATATCTGGCTACTACAGTTCTTAGAATTTCAAGAATGATGATGATAAACAGAATGTCATTGATGGCTTGGATCATTCCAGTAGGGAAGAAAGGTGAGGTGTCAAAGACTCTAACTACAGAGAAGTAGAGAGCGGCCACAGCAATGCCAAGGAGAAATACTCCCAAGATCACGTGGAAGAGTTCTTCTACTCTTTCCACCCATCTGCCTGGGATGAGTACTTTGTGATTTTCTTTAGATTCTCTTGCCATGTTTGAAATCTAGACCCAAGAGCCCCAAATTGATGCCAAATAGAGCTGAATATTTATCACGATATTGTCTCTTTCTTGATGACCTGATGGCCATGTAACTACTGACATTAGGGGAGCTTGATTCGCAGGGTCTTCTAAGGCAACCCTCACAGGTTTTACAGTTGGCAGTGTTAGATGAGGGGTAAGTTTGAAGTATGAACACGATACAGATTCAATCCTCAATCTTTGACACAATCGATGGCCTTCCAATTCACCCACTTGCTGTTCACGTAGCTGTTGTATTCCTGCCGCTTTCAGCGATGGCTTTGGCACTATTAGTCTTCGTTCCTAAGTGGAGAAAGACCTATCTTCCGCTGACTTTGATCGGCCTAACCATAGCCACTGTTTTCACTTTTATCGCTAGAGAGTCTGGGGAGGCTTTGGCAGATCGTGTGGGAGAACCTCAAACTCATGAAGAATTGGGTGGAATTCTGTTTCCAGCTGCAGTTGGACTTCTAGCTGTTGGTGTTGCCTTTTACTTCCTGCAGAAATCAGATAAACCTAAATGGGTAGTACAGGCAACAGCTGGTGTTGCTATCGCAGCAGTTCTATCTGTTTCAGGTCTTACCTACTTCGTAGGACACACCGGTGCTCAGGCAACCTGGGAAAAACGTATTGGCCCAACAGCTTCTCCAACCCCTACTCCAACACCAACTGACACTACTGGGACTGGGATTACTGTTGCTCAAGTAGCAACACACAACAAAGCAACTGACTGCTGGATAATCATCAAATCAGATGTCTACGATCTAACTTCATACATCCAACAGCATCCAGGTGGTGCAGGAGTTCTAACTAATCTCTGCGGTAAAGATGCCACCTCAGCATTTGAATCTCAGCACGCAAGTCAGATGGCCCCAGCTAGTGCACTAGCTGCACTAAAGATGGGCAGGATTGGAGAAGTTCCAACAACTACTCCAACTCCAACTCCGACTAAAACCACTCCTAAGCCAACTTCCAAGAGTTACACAGCTGCTCAGGTAGCAACTCACAAAACAGGTTCTGATTGCTGGAGCATCATTAACAAAAAGGTTTACAACCTAACCTCTTATGTGTCTTCACATCCAGGAGGCACAGCAGTTATCAGTGCTATCTGCGGTAGAGACGGAACCTCTGCTTTCTCGGGTCAGCACGGGGGTGAAGCTACACCGACAAGTGTTCTATCCGGATTACTTCTAGGAACACTGGCTGCTTCCAGCACAACTGAGCCTCCTGTTGCCAAGACTTATACATCTGCTCAAGTTGCTTCACACAATTCAGGATCTAGTTGCTGGGGTGTAGTCAATAAGAATGTCTACGATCTAACTTCTTACGTTTCTTCACATCCAGGTGGAGCATCGGCGATTCAGGCTCTATGTGGAAAGGATGCTACCTCTGCCTTCACAGGTCAACACGGTGGTGAATCAAGTCCAACTAACGTTCTTGCAAGTTTCAAGCTAGGAACACTAAGTGGAGCTAACACACTAGAGATTGCTCAGGGTGAAGAAGAGGAAGAAGACTAGTTACTAGTCTTAGTTACTGCTCTGACTGCGAGCATTCCTAAAGCTGCACCGACTAGCTGCGCTGCAATGAATGGCAAGACCGAACCCGGTTCAATACCTGCAAAAGTGTTACTAAAGATTCGTCCAATAGTTACAGCAGGGTTGGCAAAAGAAGTAGATGAAGTAAAGAAGTAGGCAGAGCCAATCCAACCTGCAACTGCCAGAGGAATTAGGTTTCCTTGGTTTCTTTTTGAAAGAATCCCGATCAGTGCAATCAGACCTGCTGTTGCAATAACTTCACCTATTAGTAAACCAAAGCCTTCTCTAACTCTTGTTGAGACTTGAAGTGCTTCCTGGCTAAACATGATGTTTGCAAGCACTGCACCTGAGATAGCACCAGCTATTTGAGCAACGATGTATGAAAGAGTTTCACTAACTTTCTGGCTTTTACTAACTAGTTGAACAAGTGAAACTACAGGATTGAAGTGAGCTCCACTTACTGGAGCTAGAACAAAGATCAAAAGCACTAGGGCAAAGATGGTTGAGAGTGTGTTGATAATCAGTGCAACACCAGCATCCTGGGAGAGGTTGGTGCCCATGATTCCAGAGCCGACAACTACGCATACCAATAGAGCAGTGCCAAAGAACTCAGCTATAGATTTGCCTACTGTGGTTGGCATGGTTGCAACTCCTATTGGTCTAGAACACTACGCCTAGAGTACTAGAGCAAGGTAGCCCTTCCAAAAGAAACGGGCTCCTAGTTCCCTAATGGCTCACTAGCAGGCAACTCTCGGGTTTCTGTGAGAGATTAGGGGTAAAGACCTGAGGGAAATGGTGCAGATTTATGAAGATGACAAAGAAACGTTGGTTCTGGATAGCTGGGGCAGCTTTAGCAGTAGTAGCAGTCATTGGATTGGTCGTCGTGCCAGCCCTCAACAAGAAAGTTGACTTTGAGACCTATGAGGTCAAGCCAACATCTGTTGTGAAGACAGTTTCTGCCAATGGCCAGCTTGCTGAGACTCAGCTACTTGCCTATGGCCCAAGTGAACAGCCAGTCTTAACTTCAGCCAATGGATCAATTGTTATCCCCGCACAGTTCGGTGTGAGTCTTGAAGTTGTGAGTATCGAAGTAGCAGTTGGAGACAAGGTTGCTAAAGGTGATTTGCTATTCACCTATAAAAACCAAATTGGCCAAACAACAACAGTTGAAGCTCAAGCTGCTGGAGTAATTAGAACCGTTGACACAGCAGAAGGCCTTAGAACATCTGGTCAAGTTGTCAGTGTTGGCAGTGCTAAGCCAGTTGTCTCTGTCTTTGCTAGCGAATATGATGCAGATCTTCTAGACATAAGCCAGAGAGCAACAATTGAACTTGATGCTATCAATGCAGTTTTTGAAGGTGGAGTTATTTCTATTGGACAGGTAGCTACTTCTGTGAGCGGAATTAAGCAGTATGAAGTTCTAGTTGAAGTAACTGAAATTCCAGCTGGTGCAAGATTTGGAATGAGTGCAACCGCTGTTATTGAAGTTGAGCGAGCAGATAGTGTTCTAGCTGTTCCAATGAACGCTCTTGTTGGAGAACTACCTGAGGTGCAGTTACTTAGAACAGATGCTTCAGGCAGCCAAGCAATTGAGTGGGTAGAAGTTAAGTTAGGGCTCAGGGGAGATAGCTTGGTTGAAATCACTTCAGGCATTAAAGAAGGCGACCTAGTAATAACCGGAATTGATGGTCAGGTTCCAGCACCGATCGAATTCGGTCCACCTCGTGGAGCTGGAAGCAATGGCTGATGAAGTTGTTCGATTAGATAAAGTTCGTAGAGATTATCTAGTTGGTGATCAGGTAACCACAGCTCTAGACGGCATTGATCTTGTAATAGAGCGCGGTGAGTTTGTCGCAATCGTAGGCCCATCTGGAAGTGGTAAATCAACCATGATGAACCTCATCGGCTGTCTAGATAGACCTAGTGCTGGTTCAGTGATGATTGCTGGAGATTCAACCAATGAACTCAATGACAATCAACTAACTAGTCTCAGATCTAAATCAATTGGTTTTGTGTTCCAGCAGTTTCAACTACTACCAAACACAACAGCAATTGAGAATGTAATGGCACCACTTCTATACCAGGGCAAGAGCACTAAAGAGGCAAAGAGAGCTGCCACTCAAATGCTTACTCAGTTAGGCCTTGTCGACAGACTCAACTTCGATAGAAACAGGCTGTCAGGTGGACAACAGCAACGAGTAGCAATTGCTAGAGCACTTGTTACAAGCCCAGACATAGTTTTAGCT
>JBEDBW010000060.1:0-2526 GCA_041177045.1 Actinomycetota bacterium
ATTAGCAATGCATCCAACCGCTAGCTCTTGGCAGCTTGGCCCTGATGGCTTATGGGTCAGAAATGGTGCTGTGAGTAACGAACTAGGATTCTTCGACTTTCAGGATCAGATTATGTTGAGAACACTTACTGCTAGAACCGGTGGCAACTAATGGCGGTCGTTGCAGCAGGAGCAATTCTGTGGCGTAAAGAGAAGAACACACTTAAGGTGCTACTAATACACCGTGGACGTTACGACGACTGGAGTTGGCCTAAAGGCAAGCTTGATAAAGGTGAAGGCGTAAGCGAAGCAGCGGTTCGTGAAATCAAGGAAGAAACCGGCATCAAGATTTCTCTTGGTCCAAAACTATTTGAAAGCAAATACACGCTTGATAATGGTTCCAAGAAGATTGTTCACTACTGGTCAGCTAAGGTATCTGACTCAGCACTGAAGAACCAGAAGTTCACACCTGATGAAGAAGTCAGTTCTTTCAAGTGGGTTACTGTATCCGAAGCTAAGAAGATGCTTACCTATGAACACGACAACGATCCATTAGATGCATTAGTTCAACTTGATCAGACAGACAGCTTGGACACCCGCTCAATCATTATTCTTCGTCATGCTAAAGCAACTCCTAGAGAACAGTGGAAGAAAGGTGAGGCTACCCGTCCCCTACTTCCCGAAGGCCTTATTCAAGCAGCGTCACTTGCAACAACTCTGAAAGCGTACTCGCCAAAGTTAGTGGTGACATCCAGATGGAAGAGATGCATGGATACCGTTCTTCCTTATTTGAATAAGCACAAATCTAAGCTTTTGGAGAGATCCCAGCTCAGTGAATTGGGTGCTAAGAATGGCCCTAAGCGCACCATAAAGCTAGTCCACAAGCTAGTTGATACGGGCAAGAGTGTGGTTATCTGTAGCCATCGTCCAGCCTTACCGACCATCGTGGAAGGCCATCGGGGAGTATGGCGATAAGACTCAGCGTAAGGAACTTGAAGAGGTTCTGGCTATGAAACCAGGCCAGATGTATGTTCTGCACTTCACCAAGAGCAAAGGTAAGAAGCCAGGCAAGATTGTTGCCATTGAAACTATTACCCCTGCTTTTGGCGATTAGTCTTTCTACATGACTAATGCACCTAAGAACTGGCTTGATTGGAAGCAATCACGTAATCGAGTGTTTTCTAATCCAACTGGCTTCTTAGCCATAACTGACCTGGTCTGGCTCACTAAAGATCCTCAAGAAATTGGTGGCATCAGCGGTAGCTGGTATGCAGATGGAACATCCGTTTACGTCATCGATAGCTCAAGTGGTGAACACTCTTGGGACATAGGCAAACTAGGTGACACCTCTTTCCAATTTGATGGAATCATGGTGGAACTTGGCAATAGATCAGGCTCTCTAATTGTTAGACCGAGAGACCCAAACTCTGCAATGCTCAAAGCCTTTAGCGGAGTAAAGACTTTTGACTACAGTCCTTCATTCAACGTGACTGCAACTCTTGAAGTTGCCCCTGCTCCTAAAGAAGTTGTGGTTGGAACTGTTGTTGAAGGCCTAACGCAGGCCTATGTTTCGCCAGGTGTGCTTAGTTTTGAAATAGATGGCACAGCATGCCGTCTAACTGCCTTCGAACAAGCTGGTACCAAAGACCTTGTCCTTCTTTTTAGAGATGCAACCTCAGGTAAGTCAAGTTATGGAACAGCTCGTTCAGTAACTGCCAAACATCAGACAGATGGTACCTATTCACTTGACTTCAACTTCTCTTCTAATTTCTTCTGCGCTTACACAGATTTTGCTACATGCCCTATTGCCCCAGTAGAAAATAACCTGCCGGTTGCAATTGCTGCTGGTGAATCACTTCCTGATGCACGAATTACATCAGAAGGAATTAAGGAACAGGTAGCCAAGTGAATCATGAAATAACAAAAGATCTTCCTCTGCTACTAAATGCAGAAGGTAAGCCAGCTCTTTGTCTAGTCACTGGCGTCTAGTTCGAGAACTACTCCACCACGGCTATCGCGTGAGAGTTATGGCTCGTAATGTTGATCGCTTGAACAGCTACCCGTGGTTCAACCAGATTGAAGTAGTTGAAGGCGATGCCAATGACGAGGCAGCTGTTGATAAGGCTCTACAAGGAATTGATGTTGCTTACTACCTTCTTCACGCTCTTCACGTTCGTGAAGACTTTGAAAGATTAGAAAAAGAGTGGGCAACCACCTTTGGCAAGATGGCAAAGAAGAACAACGTAAAGCGCATGGTTTATCTAGGTGGTATGGCCGATAGCCAGAGTGAACTAAGTGCTCACCTATCATCTAGAGCAGAAACCGGTGAAATTCTTAGAGCCTCAGGAGTTCCAACAGTTGAACTTCGGGCAGGAGTTGTAATTGGTTCTGGTTCAGCATCATTTGAGATGCTTCGTTATCTGACTGAACGTATTCCAGTGATGGTCACACCTAAATGGGTAACTGTAAGAATTCAACCGATTGCCGTTAGAGATGTTCTTCGATACCTAGTTGGAGCAGCTGGAATCAAAGAAGAGATCAACGATC
>JBEDBW010000060.1:2564-7263 GCA_041177045.1 Actinomycetota bacterium
GCCATTACCTGTGCTGACTCCGAGACTCTCAAGTGCTTGGGTTGGACTTGTAACACCGGTGCCAATTACTTTGGCTAGAAGACTTATCGACAGTTTGAAAAATGAAGTCGTTTGCTCTGATGACAGGATCAAGAAGTACATCCCAGATCCTCCTGCTAATGGGCTAACTACATTCAAGTCCGCTGTTTCCTTAGCCCTTACCCGAATCAAGGAAGCTCACGTAGAAACACGTTGGTCAAATGCAGCGCTACAGGGTGGCCCTAGCGAACCTCTTCCAACTGACCCAACTTGGGCTGGTGGAACTCTATACACAGACATCAGAACTGAAATCACTGCTGATCCAGTTGACAAGGTATGGCCGAGAGTTGAATCCATTGGTGGTGACAACGGTTATTCAACTGCAACCTGGGCTTGGGAACTTAGAGGTCTGCAGGATCGACTAGTTGGTGGTGTTGGACTTAGAAGAGGTAGAAGAGATCCTTACTTCCTTATCGAAGGTGAAGCTTTGGACTTCTGGAGAGTTGAGGCCTTGGATAGACCGAGATTGCTCAGACTCAGAGCTGAAATGAAGATGCCAGGGCTAGCTTGGTTGGAATGGAATGTTGAGCCAACACCTGAAGGTGGAACAAAGGTCACTCAGAGAGCAATCTTCGTTCCTAAGGGTCTTTTGGGTCATATCTACTGGCTGACAGTGCTGCCTATGCACGGTCTTGTGTTCCCTAGCATGGTCAAACATGTTGCTCACGGCACAAGGATCAAACGCCGCAAATAGACTTGAGCCATGAAGAAAACAACTCTGGCCGTATTTGCATTGTTGTTTGTGACAATCGCTTGGGGAGCATCCTTCGTTGTGATGAAACCAGCAATGGAAAAGATTCCTGTTTATGACTTTCTAGCAATCAGATTCACGATTGCTGCTGCTCTAATGATTGCTGTTAGGCCTCAAGTCCTAAAAGCATTTAGAGGCCCAACACTTCTATACGGGGTAATTCTTGGCGCTGTCTTGAGCTTTAGCTATGTCACTCAAACCATTGGGCTAACTCTTTCAACCGCAGCTATCACAAGTTTCATTACAGGACTTTATGTAATTCTCACTCCAATCATTGTTTGGATTCTTTTCAAGAGAAGACCAAAATCTATAGTTGCTGTAGGTGCAATCCTTGCCACAGTTGGTCTGGGTTTCATCACCATCAAAGATGCTTCCTTCGACTTCGGACAAATCTGGACATTACTCTGTGCTCTTGGTTTTGCCCTTCACATTGTTGGATTAGGCAAGTGGTCACCAGGCAAAGATGTTTACGCTCTAACTGTTATTCAGCTTGTAACAGTTTCTGCGATCTGTTGGATCGGTGCATTACCTGATGGCTACCAAGAACCAGTAGATTTTGAAGTTTGGTTTGCTGTTCTCTTCACAGCTGTGTTTGCAACAGCTCTGGCTTTCTTTATTCAGACTTGGGCTCAATCGATTATGGATGCTTCGAGGGTAGCTATTATCTTGACCATGGAAGTCGTCTTTGCCGCTTTGACATCGGTAGCAGTCGGGCAAGAGATCCTCTCTCTTCAGGTGATCTTCGGTGGTGTTCTAATGCTCGCCGCCATGCTTTTGATTGAATGGCCTAGGAAAGACATGAAACCAGAAGAAGTAATCTACGAACCGATGGCTCACTAGGAACAATATGATTCTTGCTATCGATGCCGGAACTACTGGGGTAACTGCAATTGCCATTAGAAAAGATGGCTCAAGAGCTGCTCACGGCTACCAAGAGTTTCCTCAACATTTCCCGCAGCCTGGCTGGGTTGAACACGACCTTGAAGAGATATGGCAAGCAACGCTTTCTGCAGTGAAACAAGTTCTCGATGTTGTTGGGGATGTGGCATTTGCAGGTCTAGGAATTACTAACCAAAGAGAAACCGTTGGCCTCTGGAACAAAACCACTCTTGACTCCCCGACTCCAGCAATTGTTTGGCAAGACCGAAGAACTACTCAGGTACTCAAAGATCTTGAAAACCACCCGAGTATTTCTAAAGTTCAGAAACTAACTGGCTTACCTCTAGATCCTTACTTCAGTGCATCTAAGCTTCGTTGGATTGCCATCAACAAGCCAGAGATTTGGAATGAGGTAATTGAAGGCAATCTAGTTATTGGAACTATCGATGCTTACCTAGTTGCAAGACTTACCAACGGTAAGGCACACATAACAGATGCGACTAATGCTTCAAGAACTCAGCTCTATGACATTCATCAAGGTCAATGGGCAGAAGAACTTCTAGACCTGTTTGGCATTCCACTACACGCACTTCCAACTGTTGTTGATTCAAGTGGAATGCTTGCTGAAACTAATCCTGATTCTTTCTTTGGTCTATCCATTCCTATTTCAGGAATAGCTGGAGACCAGCAAGCTGCCCTCTTTGGACAGACTCAGTTTGAAGTTGGTGGAGCTAAATGCACATATGGAACAGGTGCCTTTATCCTGCAGAACATAGGTTCTGATTCTCTAGTGCTAGACAATGGCCTAATCACAACTGTTGCTTGGCAACTAAATGGAACAAGAACATACGCAAGTGAGGGTTCTGTGTTCGTGGCAGGTGCTGCTGTCCAGTGGTTGAGAGATGGACTAAAGATTATTAAAAAATCAGAGGACAGCGAGCGTTTAGCTAATTCAGTTCCAGACAACGGTGGTGTTGTATTCGTTCCTGCTCTAACTGGTCTAGGTGCCCCCTACTGGGAGCCAGAGGCAACCGGAACTATCTTTGGGATAACTAGAGGAACAACAGATGCTCATATAGCTAGAGCAACTCTTGAAGCTATAGCTTGCCAAGTAAAAGACATCTTTGATGCAATGGGTCAAACCGGAATCAAACTCTCAAAGCTACGAGTAGATGGCGGAGCATCAGCTAATGCTCTACTTATGCAAGTCCAGTCAGATCTTCTTGAAGTTCCTCTGCAAAGGCCTATCCACTTAGACTCCACTGCCCTTGGTGCTGCCTACCTCGCTGGTCTAGGTGTTGGTTTCTGGAGTTCACTAGAGGAGCTAAAGAACCTAAATCCAATTGAAAAACACTTTGAACCAGGACCTATAAGTCCTGAACTCTTTGCCAACTGGAAAAAAGCAGTAGCAGCAACTATCTCCTTTGCTCATAACTAAATGAAAGACTTCTTCATGGCCAAAGGAATTACAACCTATATCTCTTTCAACTTAGAGAACTTGAAAGATAACTCTCCTGTTGCACTATTGCTTCACGGTTACGGTGCAGATGAGAATGATCTCCCAGAAATCATGACTGGAAACCTCCCTTGGGTATCTCCCAGAGCTCCACTTTCCTCTGGAGGTAATGGCTTCGAGTGGTATCTACTGACCATGAACAACTACACACCTCAAGAGGATATTGAGAGAGCGACCGAGAAGCTCTGGGAGTGGATTGACAACACCCTTCCAGCGACAACCCCACTAATACCTATTGGTTTCTCCCAAGGTGCTCTCATGGCAACTCAGTTATTGAGAACCAGGCCGGAGCGAATACAAAAGACAGTTCTCATGGCTGGTTTTATCTTGGATGCTAAGCAGCCAGCCGATGATCGCTTAGAAGAACTAAAGCCTGAAGTTCTCTACTGCAGAGGTGAAGCTGACACCAGAATCTCAGCAGAGATGGTTGAAAGAACATCCAACTGGCTTACAAAGCACACAAAGCTAACCGCAAAGGTCTATAGCGGTCTAGGTCATAGCGTGGATAACAGGGTAATCAGAGACCTCTCGGAGTATCTGACTAAACGCCCCTAAGCACTGCCCAGAAGTAATAAACTTGTCTAGCAACAAAGCACTATGGGCCTCTAGCTCAGTTGGTTAGAGCAACGGACTTTTAATCCGTGGGTCGTCGGTTCGATCCCGACGGGGCCTACAAAGAACCCCTTCCTCCAAGAAGGGGTTCTTTTCATTTTTAGCCAAATATAGGGACAAGAAAGCGGTTTCAATAGCCTGAGAGTTTCAAAGAATTTTAGGAATGATTAGGGTTCTGCCTAGAAAACTGTTGCTATATTCATAGAAAGCTTGAGGAATGGAGACTTGGAATGTACCGCAAGAGTTTACTTATTGCTGCCCTGGTTCCACTGCTAGTCACTAGTTTGCCTAGTGCTAGTAATTCTCTCTCCCTCCCTGCTTGCAACATCTCTGGAACAGCTTCTGCTGATCGAATTACTGGCACTCCAGGAGATGACGTTATTTGTGGTGGATCGGGCAATGACGTAATCAGCGGGCTTGGTGGAAATGACATTATTTATGGTGGCCCAGGTAACGATCGCATTCTTGGCGGCACAGGAAAAGACGTGATTTACGGTGAAGCCGGAAACGATAACATCGATGGCGGCGACGGCGCAGATAAGTTGGTCGCTGGTGATGGCACAGACCGAATCACCGGAGGCAATGACCAAGACTTCGGCAAAGGCAAAGATACGATTACATCCGGTCTTGGCAATGACATTTGCAATGCTGATTCATCCGACGTGCGTCTTGACGCTTGCAGTTTAGACAGCAAAGGTCCGAAATTCGGACCTTTGCCAATGGTTGTTAGGCAGTTACAAGCTGGAACACTCGCCGTCTTCACTGTGAACGTCAGCGACATCGCTACAGTGGATGCGGTCTATGGATCAATTGGCGGTGCTCCTGGCTGGATCACCGAATGGTGCGGATTCCGCATTCCAACC
>JBEDBW010000061.1:0-4373 GCA_041177045.1 Actinomycetota bacterium
AACAGCAAGACCAGCCAGAACGAACACTAGTGCGCCAGCCAAACCTGCGGTTGCAATTGCCGCTTGGCCATATTCAATAATCAGAACCGATAGCAGAACGGCAATACCAATCAAAGCTAATCGGGCCTGCTGTCTAACCGCTGTTGCAGTTAACACCAAAGCTGTGCCCATTACTACCCAGGCTCCGATGCTGTGATCATCGATTAACTGTCTCTGAGTGATGACCAGTGTTGGAAGTGCAAATGCGGCACCAAGATTGAAAAACGCTTGCCATCGAGGCAGTTGTAATCCTCGGAAGAAAATAAGCGTGGCAGTGGCCGCATACACGTAAATAACCAGAGCGATTATCTCTAGATAACGTGAGGCAAAGCCCGGTAAGAATATGGATTGAATCGGCAAATACAGTGCATAGACGTAAGGAAGTATGGATGCGATCGCTCGATTGATTGAAATCATTTCTTGCTCCACTCCAAGACAACTGTTGTGCCCTGTCTTGGTTGAGAAACCACGTGAGCTGATCCTCCAGCAGCCTCCATACGACCGATGATTGAAACTTTGATTCCCATTCGACTTCGATTAACTTGGCTCACCCTAAAGCCCTTACCGTTATCTAAAATCACAATCTTGATGCCAGCGTTGCTGGATTTTAGGCTTAGTTCTCTAGAAGCATTGGCTCCAGCATGCATAAGGGAGTTGTGGATGGCCTGAATGGTTGCCTCGGTAAGAGCTGATACTGCTTCTGAATCAACAGATATGCTCGTTCCGCAATTCATCTTGGTTTTGATATTTGGGTCGATGCGTTTAGCAGCCAAGATAATGGAGTCGAAGAGTTCACTGCAGTAAACAGGTGCCTGAGCCATATCCCCTCTTTGAACTTCGGAAAGCTTCCTTAGCGCCGTTCCAGCAAGTTCCGCACTGGCCTTAGCTTCCTCATCGTTCTTGGCTTGGGTTGCGCTGATCAGGGCCGTCAAGACACTGTCGTGAATTAGACCATCTAGGCGCAGTCTTTCTTTAGCTTTTGCTTCTGCTTCCGCTTGTTGAACTTCAGCTCTAATAGCTTCTGAGTTTGCTTGATCTGATCTATTTGCTGCATCTCTAATCATTAGTGCAATGACGGAGATGGAAGCATTGGTAAGGAATGTGTAAATACCATCGGTGACTGTAACTGAGAACGCATGCGAACCTCCCATCGGAAGTGAAAACATGTACTGCACTAGTCCGATCAGTGAGACATAGTAAACCAGAGCAAAGCGCCAGCCAAAACTTAGAGCTACCGCAATCCAACTGGTGTCTATCCCCCACCAAATCCATGGATAGAAAGAGCCATCCTGAGGAATATCCGAGTTAAGAACAAAAGGCCAGCTAAGAACCATGACCACCATGTAGAGAGCATGGATTCTAAGAAAGAGGTAGTTGGCCTTACCAAACCAGAATGAATAAGCAAGAGCGATAGTGGTACTCCAAAGGACAATGGTCAAAGCCCAGGCAAATGGTTGATTCAGATACTTGAGCTGACCATAGAAGTTCAGTCCACTTTCAATGCTCAGAGCGATAGCACCAGCTGCGAATGTTCGCCCAATTAGGCGATCAACACGAGCCCTAGCAACTGTTGCTGAGATAGGCATTAGATGAGATCTTCCCCGAATAAACCATCTTCAATAAGTCTGATAAGTAACTCCGATTTACCCGTGACAGGTCTTCCAACTTTTGAATACTTATCACGAGCTCTGTCGATGTGTTCTTTGACTGTGTATTTACTCAAGGAGAGTTCATAGGCGACGCTCTTTAGAGTCATACCTGATGCATAAAGCTTTACAACTTGCAATTCTCTTTCAGAAAGATTTGCTCTGAAAGAAACGTCATTGTCGATAGCAGCAACTGTTTCAGTTGTGTTGATGGTAATTCCGTTAGCACTTAGTCTGATGGCTTCAAATAGGTAGCTCATGTCTTGGCCCTTAGCTACAAGACCTTCAGCACCTTCACGTAGAGCTTCATTAACTTTGTCCTTGTTATCAGCAATTGAGTAAATCAGAACCTTGGTTCCATACTCAACAAGTGCCTTCACATTGCTTGCCGGTGTTGAACCATCAGCTAGAGAGAGATCTAGAACAACCACCATCGGTGGTTCTTGTAGCTTGGCTAGCAGCGCTTCAACTGAATCAGCATGGTCAAGAACCACATAGCCTGCCTCTTGAGCTCCTGCCTTAACGCCAAGCCTTACTGAATCGTGGTCATCCACGATTGCAATAGTGATTGGGGTTTGACTTGAACTCATCGAACTAGGCTCACCACAGTTTCAAAGTGATGGGTGTGTGGGAATAGATCAAAAGCCTTGATGCTTGCAATCTTGTATCCGCCTTCAGTTAGCGGAGCAAGATCTCTAGCAACAGCAATAGGGTCACAGGCTACATAAATCAGGTGATCTGGTTGAAGAGTGAGCAATCTCTCGATCACGTGCTTACCAGCACCTGACCTTGGTGGGTCAATAATGACTGTGCTGTTTGGCTTTAGCTTCCCGTGTGAAGCTAACTCATCTAAGAATCTCTCCACTGGAGTTGCTACAGATTTAGCACCTTTGATGTCAATCAAGTTTCTTCTGGCATCCTCAGCTGCGCTCTTGCTTGCTTCAACAGTTGTGATCTGGATGTCTAATCCGAACGCTGCAGCTAGAGCACCACTGAATAATCCAACACCACCGTAAAGGTCATAGTTCTGAGCATTCTTGTCGAAGTTTTCAGCTTTAGCTAGCAGAACGATTTCTTTAGCAAGAACGTTGGCTGCTTCTTTGTGAACCTGCCAGAAAGCACCGGCTGACAATCTAAATGTTCGACCTCCTGCACGTTCCAGGAACTTCTCTTCACCCTTTAGTTTCTTATCAACGGTGTATTGAATTTGACCAGTACTAGATGCGGCTATTTCAATCTTTTTGACATCTTGCCAATTCTTTAGGTGCAGTCCTAGTTCTTGAATTTCAGGAACTGCCAAAGGCAAGGTCTTTACACGCACAACTTCGTGACTGCGTTCTCTATATGGGCCAACATCGCCATCTTCATTAACGTGTAGTTGGATACGAGTTCGATATCCCAAACCATTGTTTTCATCATCACCAGGAGCAGCAATAACTGGAACTCGCATTTCTATCCCAGCAAATCTCTGCAGTGCTTCAGATAGAACATCTGCTTTCAATTCGCGTTGACGAGAGAGTTTGATATGACCAAACTCAGCTCCACCGGCTTGTTCAGCATTTTTCCAAAAGTGTTTTACTCGATCAGGAGAAGCAACAAGAATCTCGGTTGGTTCAGCTCTACAAAACGAGCCACCCTTATCTTCATAAACTCTGGCCTTGACCTTTTCACCAGGCAACACGTGAGATACGAAAACAACCCTGCCTTCGTGTCTTGCAACGAAGATGCCGCCATGAGCGACCTTCTCGATATCGAGTTCTATTACCTGGTCAAGCCAATTAGTTGTTTTATTCACTACACAAGTGTTCCACACCTGCTTCGGTAGTCTGGTCTTGTGACCAAACTTGTCCTAGCTTCTACTTCCCCCGCTCGTCTTCGACTTCTTCGAGATGGCGGTATTGATCCTGTGACCATCTCTCCAGGAGTAGATGAGGAACTAGTTACCCAATTGGCCCTCGAAGCAGGAGAGATCTCCAATACTCAAGACATGGTCCTACTCCTTGCTAAAGCCAAAGCAGAAGCAGTAACCAATCACCCAGATGCTCAAGGAGCTCTCATAATTGGTTGTGACAGTTCTTTGGATCTAGATGGTGAATCTTTAGGCAAGCCCCATGAACCAGAGGTTGCCATTGAACGCTGGAAGTCCATGCGGGGTCGCTCAGGAAGGCTATACACAGGCCACTGGCTTATTGATAACCGAGACAATTCCCCTTCCCCTAAGGCTGTTGGTCAGGCCACAAGCACCACGGTTCACTTCGCAGACCTCTCAGATTCGGAAGTTTTGGCCTATGTGGGGACCGGAGAACCCCTGAAAGTAGCAGGTGCATTCACCATTGATGGCCTTGGAGGGGCCTTTATTAGGGCTATTGAGGGTGATTCTCATACCGTTGTTGGCCTTAGTTTGCCTACCCTCAGGGAGCTTTGCATCAAGCTTGGGGTAGATTACCCAAGCCTTTGGAGCTCTAAATAGGTAGGCTTGAGTCTTATGACTGCCTCAAAATCAGCCAAGATAAACAAGGTCCTCGTTGCCAACCGCGGTGAGATTGCCGTCCGCATCATTCGAGCAGCTAAAGATGCCGGAATCGCGACAGTTGCAATCTATGCCGACCAAGACCGAGACGCTATGCATAGCCGCATGGCCGATGAGTCTTATGCACTAAATGGTCTAACCAGTGCTGACACCTACCT
>JBEDBW010000062.1:0-4325 GCA_041177045.1 Actinomycetota bacterium
ACAAGTCTATATCTGGCTTTGATTAGTGTGCTCAAGGTTAGGAACCTAAAAATTGTCTAAAGCTCAGTCGGTTACTTCCATTGAGGTTTCCCCTGAAGAAGAGCGCCGTTCCCGCTTCATAAAGTACACAGTTGCAATGATTATCAGGGTTGTCTGTGTCATCTTGGCAGTTTTAGTTCCACTAGGTTGGCTCACTGTTCTTTTCGCCGCTGGAGCCATCTTCCTGCCCTATTTCGCGGTCGTAATAGCAAATGCCCAAGGAAATAGTTCCGCAAGCTCCAAGAACACCGCTGAAGCTCCAACTATCAGTATCTCTGCCGAATCCTTTAAAGCTGCAAAGAATAAGAATGAAGACGACAAGTAAGCCAGTAAAAAGTTGGTTCAGTTGGGCACTTCTAGTGGTGTCCTTCACGGTTGCCTGCTGGTTCTTATCGCAATGGCAGTTTGATAGACAGGCTGAAGTTGTCGCAAAAAATAATCTGATTGAGGCTAACTACAACGCTGAATCAAAATCGCTGAATGAGGTCATTGGGCCAGATCAAGAGTGGCAAAACGAGTTCGAATTCCGATCTGTTTCAGTCACGGGGAATTACATTCCAGAAGAGTCATTCCTTGTGAGAAATCGTCCCCTAAACGCGTATCCGGGCTTTCTGCAACTAGTTGCCTTTAGAACAGACCAGGGTGCTCTTATCTGGATTGAACGAGGTTGGCTTCCAACCGGTAGCGAAGCTGACACACCGGACGACATTCCACAAGTAGATGATCGTTCGAGAACTCTTCAACTTCGATTGCGACCGGCTGAACCTGACCTGGAGAGAACAGCTCCAGAGGGACAGCTCTCGAGCATCTTTCTTGATCAGATAAGTTCAACCTTCGACAACAATGTCTATACCCAGGCTTACGGAAGACTAATTTCAGAAACCGCACCTCTTCCCAAAGGGCAACCGATTCCCAAACCTATCTTGAGTGAAGGTAATCACCTAAGTTATGCGTTGCAGTGGATTCTCTTTGGGTTGATGGCAATAGGAGCTGTTCTTTGGACTCTTTCTCAAGAGCGTAGAAGAAAAGCAGGATTACCACCTCGGAAGCTGAGAATTCTCAACCGAGACAAAGATGCAGAAATCGAGGATGACCTTCTAGGTTAAGAACTACTTCTTAACAGCTCGAAGTGCGACGATTCCAAAGCCAACCTTGTTGATCACATCTGCAAACACATAGATGATTGCGGCAACGCAAACAGCCAGTTCGATTGTCTGAGCATCTGAACCAGAGATCTCTAAGAACTCTTGGATAGCTGTTCCAATTGGATAGATGACCCAACCAAAGACCACGAACTTCTTCATAGCTTCGATAGAGCTCTTCATTGCAGCTGTTCCCTTAGTCGGTTTGATGTTCCAGATTGTGTAAGCAATCCAAGCCCAAGCAAGTGAAGAAATAATGAAGTTAACGTAGTTTCCTACAGTGCCTGGCTGACCAACTTCACCGAAGTATCCGGTGATGATCATTACTAGGTCAGCAAGAACCAATCGATAAGTGGTCCCCTTCGGAGCACCAGCCAGAGAAGCAATAATTCCGAATTCCAAAAGAAGCAGTGGAGTTGTAAGAATCCAGTCGATGTATCTCAGCGGCATTGTGGATTCAATTGCAGCCACATCTGTAAGTCCTGGGAATGACACTACATCCTTCATTTGCCAGTACAAGATAGCTGCGATGAAAGTGATAAGCGCTGCATAAGTCGCGGTTGACTTGTGCTCTGGCTTGAGTTCACTTCTTTCTAGAACGAAATAAAGAGTTCCAGCCGCCATTGAGACGAAGCCAAGCATGAAAATGGCCTGTGTAAGAGTTACTAGATTCATAATTCTGGTCCTTTCCAGTTTTCTAAGGAAAACACTAATGGGGAAAGGAAGAAAAGCGGATTAAGACAGGACGATCAAGTCGCGGTAGCCATCATTCCAGAGGTCTTCCTGCCCATCAGGCATGACAAGAACTCGCTCAGGATTGAGGGCGTCAACAGCACCAACATCATGAGAAACAAGAACAACAGCTCCTGTGAAAGATGCTAAAGCTTTAAGAATCTCTTCACGGCTTGCAGGATCTAGGTTGTTTGTTGGTTCATCCAGAAGAAGAACATTGGCCCTAGATACAACCAGTGCCGCCAGAGCCAGACGGGTCTTTTCGCCACCACTCAGAACAGCTGCTGGTTTGTCTACATCATCACCAGAAAACAGGAATGAACCTAGAACCTTCCTAGCGTCAGTGTCATTAAGTTCAGGTGCCGAATTCTGCATGTTCTGTAGCACAGTCTTTGTCACATCAAGAGTTTCATGCTCCTGAGCGTAGTAGCCGATCTTTAGTCCATGACCTGCGTCGATCTGTCCGGTATCCGGATCTTCAACAGCTCCAAGAATACGAAGCAATGTTGTCTTTCCAGCACCGTTCAAGCCAATGATCACTACTCGTGATCCTCTGTCAATTGCTAAATCAACAGCGGTGAAGATTTCTAGCGAGCCATAACTCTTGCTGAGGTTATGACCGAACAATGGTGTCTTACCGCAAGCTTGCGGATCAGGGAATCGAATGTTGGCGACACGATCTCTTTCACGCACATCGTCTAGCGAACTCAGAAGTTTCTCAGCCCTCTTGTTCATCTGATGTGCAGCACTTGCCTTTGATGCCTTTGCTCCGAACTTTGCTGCCTGGAGTTGAAGTACAGAAGCCTTCTTCTCGGCGATTGCACGATCGCGCTTGCGACGCTCTTCGTCCGCTTCACGTTGTTTCAGATAGGCACGCCAACCCATGTTGTAGATATCTATGACACCGCGATTGGCATCAAGGTAGAAAACCCTGTTTACTGTTTCTTCCACGATCTCGATGTCGTGACTGATGACAATCAATCCACCCTGGTAACCCTTTAAGAACTCGCGTAGCCAGATAATGCTGTCGGCATCTAAGTGGTTTGTTGGCTCATCCAAAATCATTGTTGTAGCGTCAGAGAACAGAATTCGAGCCAACTCAATTCTTCGTCTCTGTCCACCAGAGAGTGTTCCAATTGGTTGGCTAAGAACGTTCGGCTTGAGCCCTAGATTGCTAGCGATAGCGGCCGCTTCTGCTTCCGCCGCATATCCTCCATTTGCTTGGAACTCGTTCTCGAGTCTCTCGTATCTCTCCATTGCCTTGTCATAGACAGCCTCATCAACTGAGCCCATCTGCTCTCTTGTGGCTTCAAGCTTCTTCAAGATGGTTCCTAGCCCCCTTGCGTTCAGGATTCTGTCGCTGGCTAGTTCCTCTAGGTCCCCAGTCCTTGGGTCCTGAGGTAGATAACCGATCTCCCCAATTCGCTCTACTGAGCCATTACTGGGTTGGAAATCCCCCGCAATGACCTTGGTCAAAGTTGTTTTTCCAGCTCCATTGCGACCTACGAGCCCAACTTTGTCACCCTTAGATACCTGAAAATTGACCCCAGACATCAGGACTCTCGCACCTATGGTTATCTCAAGTTCACGCACGTTAATCATGACGGAACTCCAATTGGTGGGTGGTTTGATAAGTAAGCAGTTTAGCTTCGTGTACTAGCCTACAATGTAAGAAAAGCAATCAGCATGAAAGGCCTCCAAGTGAGCATTGCACAAACCAGGAACCTAACCTTCATTGATACCGTCATCTCTCGTTCAAGAGTTTCAGATGTCGCACTAGTTTTGGCAGGTGTTGTCCTTGTTGCACTCAGTGCTCAGGTTGAGCTTTACGTTCCTCCTGTTCCAGTACCGTTCACACTTCAGACTCTCGCAGTACTGCTTATCGGGGCAACTTACGGTGCGGCTCGTGGTGCTATCACTCTGAGTGCATACGCTCTAGTTGGCTTGATTGGGTTCCCTGTCTTCACAAATGGTGGAAGTGGTCTTGAAGTTCTATTTGGTGCAACCGGAGGATTTATTATCGGTTTTATCTTCGCTGCAGCATTGATAGGTAAGCTTGCCGAACTCAAGTGGAGTTCAAACATCTTGAAAATGATTGCTAGCTATGTACTGAGTTCCATCGTGATCTATTCAATCGGAATTGCTGTTCTGGCGATGGTTGCTTACTCTTCAGATCTACAGAAGGCCTTCACAGTCATGATTCCATTCTTGGCATGGGACGCTGTCAAGGCAGTTATCGCTGGAGCTCTTCTTCCATCAGCCTGGGCATTAGTAAAGGCTGTAAAGAAGTAATTAAATCGCGAAACCAATCGCACGCATCTGTTCTTTACCATCATCAGTAATTAGTTCTGGACCCCATGGTGGCATCCATACCCAGTTGATTCTAAAAGCTTCAACTACACCGTCCAGGGC
>JBEDBW010000063.1:0-8087 GCA_041177045.1 Actinomycetota bacterium
CGGTTTCTTAGGTGCTTTGGCACACGCTCAGGATTAGTTGCATTCTTTAGTGTGATTGCTGCTCGAACATTTAGAACGGTGGATAGAACGGTGAGAAATAGAACCCATCCAATTAGTTCAGGAGATGTGAACCTAAGTAATCGATAGAGGGCTTGGAAAACTTCAAGGAAGCTCTGTTCTGGATATCTAGTTGCAATTGGAATAACTAATAGAACTGGAACTACTAGCAGAACGAAGGCAGGGATGAGGCTCAGCCAGATTTTAATCTTGTAACTGAGCTTGGTAGCAGACAATCCAGCAGTAACCAAGTTCAGAATAAAGAACACTAAATAGATGCCAATTATGAGTTGAAGGGTTTGTTTGAAGTCAGCGTAATCTTCATCACCAATAGCAACCAGATAGTCGGATAGCGGAAACCAATAACTTATCGGCCAAAGAATAACTGCCGAGCTAAGAGCGAGAAGTAGCCCCGCTCTGAAATGTTTAATCCGGTCGCCCAATTAATTTCTCCTTAAACCCAAATTAACCCTAGCCCCGCAATACCGATAAGGTCGCCAGCAAAATGGCAGAATGGAGATGATGGAAAACTTAAATGGAAAAACAGCACTAATTACTGGAGCTAGCTCAGGGCTAGGTGAAGCGTACGCTCTCAAGCTTGCTTCTATGGGAGTAAAGGTCATTCTCGTTGCAAGAAGAGCGGATCGACTAAGAGCCCTAGCGGATCGTATTTCAGCAGAGCATGGAATCTATGCTGCATCTGTGCTGCCAATGGACCTAAGTGCTAAAGACGCTGCATCAACTCTTGCCAGTGTCCTTAAAGGTCGTGGCACTCAGATTGACATTCTAATAAACAACGCTGGGTTTGGTAAAACAGCTGAGTTCATCAAGGAGAACAACAAGTTCATAGTTGATGAGTTGACAGTTAATGTGAGCACACTAGTAGAACTAACGCATGCTTTCCTACCTGGAATGGTCGAGCGCAAGGATGGAATTGTTATCAACATCGCCTCAACCGCTGCCTTCCAGTCACTTCCTTACATGGCTGTCTATGGTGCTACCAAGGCTTTCGTGCTTTCTTTCACAGAAGCACTTTGGGGAGAGACAAAGAAGACTGGAGTTAAAGTCTTAGCTGTTTGCCCAGGCCCAACAGCTACAGAGTTCTTTGATTCAAACGGCAACGATCCTGCTTTAGGAAAATTCATTCGAACTTCAGAAAATGTGATTGACAGCACTTTTAGGGCTCTAGCTAGAAGGAACTCTCCGGCTGCTGTTATTGATGGCCCGCTAAACAAGATCATTGCTCTAACCAGCAGGTTCTCAACTAGAAGGTTTGCAATTAATTTATCTGCAACGGTAATGAAGCCTAAGAAAAAGAGCTAGTTTTTTCTTTCGATACTAAAACCGTTAGCTAGATCTCTGGTCCAAGATTCATCTGGGATATCCACACGTGTGAGTCCATAGACCTGCTCTGGATTGTCGACATACAGTGCAGTGGAGCTTCCTCCATCTAGCAAGATTCCATCCGTGGCACCTAATTCAATAAGCCACTGAGCCATTTGGCTAGAAGTTGATCCACCTTGACGGTATCCGAAGTCGAAAGCAAGCAGACCGCGACTGGATGTAACAAACCAGACCTGACCATCTTGGTTCCAACCTATTGCGGTTCTAGGTCTGTGATCCTTATTGTGTTGAGCACAAATCCAAATCATTTTGCCACCCTGAACAATTCTTGGGCCACGGCCAGCAGCTGTTACAAAGTCAGATTTTCCTTCTGCTTGGTATGCCCTAGAGATATTTACTATGTCGCCGACCTTGAACTTGTTCGCTACCGAGGCTGCCTGGGTTGAACGAGCTTGGATAACGAAACCACCATTGTCAACTTTGATACGACTTCCTGTTTTATAAACATTCTTGATTACGAGTTTGCCCGTGCTGTCTGGCAAGATTCTCAATGTTGCTCGGCCCGAATTAGTTGTGTCTTTGAATGAACTGTCAAAGAGAGTTGCACCTGGACCTAAGTTTGTGTAGTTAACAGAGTCAATGCTTAGCGTGTTTGATTTGCTAGAAACATTGCCATAAGTAGTAATTGTGTCTGCTGCAATTCGCTCTTCATATTGAGGTACTGGAGGAAGACTGAATTTTACTTTTGTGTTCACTTTCATCTTCGCAACGTGCGGAGCTAGGTAGCCCTTGACCTGAATAACAATTCCTGTCTTTGAAGAGATTGAAGCACCAGCAGGATAAACCTTTGAGACTTTACCTGACTTGATAACCAGGGTTGTTGTTCCCTTAGGAGTTAGAGGGCGAATGAAATTTGTTTTGTAGACAACCAGAGAAGTAGGCCCTGGTTCTAGTTGGTTCACACCGGTGACATTAAACTTACGTGTTCCAATGGTCATGGTTCCTGTGCTGCGGTAGCCGTAGCTGTCGACAATTTTCTTTCTAACCAAACCAAAGACCTCAGTCTGACCTGGAGGAGAGTAAGCAACCTGACCTGATTCAACCATTGCATTCCAAGGTCCAGAACCATCAAAGTAGTCACCATTTATAGCGGCAACTGTTTTGGAATTCGAATCAGCCATAATTCGCAGATCTTGTGATCTTGGAATACCTAGATGAAGAACACCTAGAGTGATGTTTCGAAGATTGCCAGATACAACTGAAACTTTTGCTCCAAGGGAAGAAAGTGAGGCACTGCTTGCATCGCTACCTGGTTGCCACTGCCAAGTCTTTGCAGTTACATAATTACCAAGAGCAGTAGCTGGAGCTTGGCGGGATGCTTCCAATGATGGAGTGTAAATACAACCAGGATTTGCCGCATTAGCAGGCAGCGAACCAGAAACCAGGAAAGCGGTAGCCACTAAGAAGCTCACACCTTTAATGGCTCGGCTTCTTGTGAATTTCCTTTGTGTTTTCATCCAACCTTCAGACTATAGGAACATGTGGGTAGGCTTTCTCTATGTTTAGAACGAGGAAAGCCACTGCTGTTTCAGCACTGATTATCCTCGCACTTACTGGGAGTTTTCTGAATACATCGGCCGCCCAAGCCGCTCCTGATTATGTTGAAGGCACCGATGCCGCAGCCGTTGTCTTTGATCCCCTGAGAGTCGATAACTTCGATCTCGAAATGTCAGATGCAGATTTTGAGTCACTCAAGTCCCCTAATGTGAACTGGGAATTTGAAGGTGATTGGCGAGAAACCCAGATGTCATTCACGATGGCTGGCAAAGTCTATGGCCCATACACCGTCGGCGTTCACCTCAAGGGTGCTTGGGGATCTTGGAGAGATGTAACGCAAAAAGCAGCATTCAAGATCAAGATGGATGCTTTCGTAAAAGACCAAACGCTCTTCGGAATATCTAAATTCACTCTGAACAACATGGTTCAAGACCCGAGCTACATACACGAATCTCTTACCTACAGGCTCTACCGAGCAATGGATGTCCCAACACCTAGAACCGGGTATGCGAATGTAACCCTCAATGGAAGGGATTATGGTCTTCACCTAAATATCGAGACGATGAACAAACAGCTTCTTTCACGTTGGGGAATATCTAGTTCACATCTATATAAAGGAGCAGTTCCTTACTTCCCTGATTTCTACGCAGGATATGAAAGTCAATTTGCTATCGAATCTGGAAGTGACACTGACACATCAGACCTAACAAGTTTTATTCAAGTGCAAGCTCTTGGAGGTCCAGCCTGGTGGACTGCGATGGGCCAAATGGCTGACATGAAACAAATGACGCGAGGCTGGGCCGTCGAACTATATTCAGGTCACTGGGATGGCTATGTGATGAATAGAAACAATTACTTCCTGAACTTTGACAAGTACGGAAAAGTAACTCTTCTTCCTTGGGGAACAGACCAAACTTGGAACGGCTCACTAAGTTACTTCAGATCCCCTGCCTTAATGATTAACAAGTGTTGGGCAGTACCTGCTTGCAAACTGATGTATGAACAATCCTTGGCTGAAGTTGCCAATAAAGCTGAAGAGCTCAATCTTGAAGCTATGGCAGGTGATGTAGCTAATGCAATTAGCGATGCAGTCACTCAAGATCCTTTCGGGCCAAGTTACAACGTCGCCACTGATTATCAGAACGCAACGGTTTGGCGTCTCGGTAATCAACTCAGAACACTCCAGACACTTTCAGCTCCTTGGGACACAGGGCTGCAATCAATTTCTGTGAACAATGTTGCTTACAAAACTGGTTCAACTGTCTATCTTCCAGCAGGGACAAGGGCAGTAAGCGTTGAAGCGTTGACGAATGAATATGATGCGAAAGCAGTAGTTTCAAATCCAGGAGTTCTCAAAGATGGAATTAATAACCTTTCTATTCAAATCACTTCGGCCAACGGTAAACACAAGCGCACAGAAGTAGTGAATGTTTACGTCTACACAAAGGTGACAACAAAGCTCTCAGTAGGTTTCTCAAAGTCGGTTTCAAAGCTAACCTCAAAGGGAAGTGGATCTCTAGACAGTTTGATTTCAAAACTCACTGACTCACAGAAACTAGTTCTAACAGTGAGCATGCCTAAGTCAAAGACTCTTTCACTTTCCAAAAACAACCTTCTTCTAAAGCAACGAACTGACCTCATTGTGAAGGCCCTAACCGCTAAGGGCATTAAGGCTACAAAGGTGACAAAGACTCTAACTAGCACTGGTACAGCCGATACTCTGACCTTCTCCGCAAGCTTCGTCAAATAATCTCTCTAGGTGTTTGGAAGCAGTAATACTCATTGAGTAAGGTATGAACGTGAACCCAGTTAAACCAACTAGCTCTATTTCATACATCATGCCTGTATTGAATGAAGAAGCACATCTACGTAGCGCTGTTGCCTCCATCTTTGAGCAGCACGGGTTGGTAGCGGGCAAGGTAGAAGTCATTCTGGCTCTAGGCCCATCAAAAGATAAGACCAATGAAATAGCCGAATCTTTGAGCAAAGAGTACCCAGTTCAATTGGTTCAAAACCCAACTGGTAAGACTCCTGCCGGACTTAATCTAGCTATTGCTAAAGCCAAGAACGATGTGGTTATTAGAGTGGATGCCCATAGCGTGCTGTCCCCTGACTACTCGATCAATGCTGTCAAAATCCTCAGTGAAACAGGAGCTGGAAATGTTGGCGGCTTGATGAAAGCCGAAGGCGTAACTCCTTTCCAAAAAGCAGTGGCCTGGGCTTACGGCAGCAGATTTGGTTTAGGTGGTGGCACATATCACGTAGGTGGGGATGCTGGACCTAGCGATTCGGTTTATCTAGGTGTCTTTCGACGAGATGTTCTAACTAAACTCGGTGGCTTCGATGAGAAGATGATCCGTGGTCAGGACTGGGAATTGAACCTCAGAATCAGGGAATCTGGTGAACAGGTCTGGTTTGACCCAAGTCTTGTAGTTACCTACTTCCCTAGAAGCACCTGGCGAAAACTAACCAAACAGTTCTTTGATACTGGTGCTTGGCGAGCACTTTTGACCAAATCTCACCCAAATAAGGCAAATCTTAGGTATTTTGCTCCACCAGCTTTAGTTTTAGCCTCATTTATGGGTCTTTTACTCTCAATATTTGGGTTGGGCGGAGTAATTGGGCTTTTGCCCCTTATTTCCTACGCCCTAGCGGTCATCTTGATCTCTGTGACGGCTCAGGGATTGAGCTGGAAAGCCAAGTTATCCCTGATGATTACCCTGCCAACTATGCACTTTAGCTGGGGAACAGGTTTCCTTGCTGGGCTGTTCCTCAAGCGGTGAAACTAGACTTATGGTGAACCGATAGGAACACATAAGCCAATGTCTAAATACAAAGTAACTAAAGCCGTTATTCCTGTGGCGGGATTAGGTACGCGTTTTCTACCTGCAACCAAGGCAATGCCTAAAGAGATGCTTCCGCTAATCGACAAGCCTGTTATTCAGTATGTTGTCGAAGAGGCAGTTGAGGCTGGTCTACAAGACATCTTGATGGTCACCGGTAGAAACAAGAATGCTTTAGAGAACCACTTTGATCGAGTTGCCGAATTAGAAATGAACCTAGAACTCAAAGGTGACAAAGATCGCCTAGCCAAGGTTATGGCCTCCTCTGAATTAGCCAACATTCACTATGTGAGACAAGGAGACCCAAAGGGTCTAGGCCACGCTGTTCTTAGAGGTAAAGCTCACATCGCTAACAACTCGTTTGCTCTTCTCCTTGGTGACGATGTCATGGACTCTAGAGATGTCCTGCTTTCAAAAATGCTTGAGGTCCACGAGGCAACTGGAGAAAACGTTGTTGCTCTAATGGAAGTAAGCCCAGAACAAATACATCTATATGGATGTGCTGTTACTGAAGGTTCGGTAGAAGATGGAGTTGTTCGCATCACAGGTCTAGTTGAGAAGCCTAAGAATGATGAAGCTCCATCAAATCTTGCTGTTATTGGTAGATATGTTTTGCGTCCAGAGATCTTCGACATTCTTGAAGAAACAGAACCTGGCCGCGGTGGTGAGATTCAACTAACAGACGCTTTGATGACTGCTGCACAAAACCCAGAACGTGCTGGTGGAGTTCTAGGAGTTGTTTTCAGCGGCAGACGTTATGACACAGGAGACAAGCTGGACTTTATTAAGGCAACACTTCGTCTGGGTGTTGATCGAGAAGACATTGGTCAAGAGCTTCGCACTTGGCTAAAAGAGTTCAACGAAGAAATTTAAGGTATACGGAAAATTTTATGGCTTCAAATCTAAACGTAGTTGTCTGCTCTTTTTACACAGCAGATGACTATTACCGAGCTCACGGTGAACGACTAGCTAAGAACCTAGAAGAGCTTGGCGTTGAATATGTTCTTCGTGAGATTGAAAAGAAAGAGGGAGAGGACTGGGCAGATATCTGCCGCAAGAAAGTTCCTTTCCTAGCTGAAGTTTGTGCAGCTCATCCAGATAAGAAAGTTTTCTGGATGGATGTCGACTGCATGATTCTCGAGTTACCTGATTACATCTTCAACACCTCTGCTGACATCGTTGGATTCCAGCGAGGATATTCATCTCCCCTAACCATTGGTTATGAAAGACGTTCAAGATTCTGGGAACCATCTTTCTGGGGTGTAAACACAACTGTTCTTGCTCGCAAGATGATTGCTGAAGCTGCTGAACTAGAAAAGGTATCAACAGTTAAAGCAACTGACGACTACTTCATGGAAGAAGCTTGGAAAGCTAACTGCGACAACATGACCTTCCAGATCATTCCTTCTAATGCTGTCGTTGGCATGGGTACCACAAGCGATGCATCAAGAAATGCCTTCTTCAAGTTTGGTGCAAGCGGTAACGTAGCGGACTTCAAAGGCAAAGTAGAACAACACAGCGCTAATAACTCAGGTCTTCGCAAGAAGGCACTCAACTTAGCCAAGAGTATTGAACGAAAGCTTCCGCCAAAGTTATCAAACAGAATCCGCCTGCTAGCTGACACCCTGGGTGTAACTGGCAAGCTAACTGCTGTTTCTTCTAACCCTGAGTTCCAGAAGCGCAAGAAAATCTCCGATGATCTTCAGCTTGCTGCTCAAGCAGGTCAGGTTGAAAAGTTCAACAGCATGAAGGAAATGTTCGAGGCACACTATCTTCTAACTCAAGCTGAAATGAACTCTGTTGAAGCATCTAAGAGCTTCTTGTATTACGCAAGCAAGCCTTCTTCTTCAGCCATCAACCTTGCCTGGTGGGCTAAGCCATTCCCAGGTAACTTCGGTGACTGGCTATCTCCTCTGATTGTTAGCCACTACACAGACAAGAAGGTTATCTTTCAATCTCCTGTTCGTTTGGCTATGAAAGACCACATGATTGGTCTTGGTTCAATCGGTAGATTCATCAAGCCAAACTCAGTAGTAGTTGGAACCGGTATCTCAACAGATGAGCTGACCTTAGCCAAGAGCGCTAAGTATGTATCCGTTAGAGGACCTGTAACTGCTCGTGTAGTAAAGGAGTCTGGTGGTCCAACAGTTGACAGCTTTGGAGATCCAGGTGTTTTGATTTCTAGGATCTTCCCAGTTGAGAGAAACAAGACCAACGGAAGAGTTGCACTGGTTCGTCACTTCACACACAAACCAATTCCACTTACTCTAGATCCAAATATGGATG
>JBEDBW010000064.1:0-4279 GCA_041177045.1 Actinomycetota bacterium
GAACCGCTCTATTTTCAATCACTGGAATGCTGTGGTGAATTTGAGCATGAAGGTCACCCATGAATTCAATAGTGAATGGACCAACAGGGTAGTGATCACCGTGATAAACAGCAGTTGTTTTGTAATTAGCAAGACGAGTGCAAACCTGAGGAGGACCAAAAATCATTAGGTCTGGATTGGCTTCAAGTAGTCGGTCTAACTGAGCCTCAAAGCAATGGTCATCGTGTGCATGGGTTATTACAACTGCAACCACATCTGTAAGTCCTACTTGCGGTTCACTGTAAGCGCCAGGGTCTAGAACCAGCTTCTTTCCAGCCTCTTCAAAGATTAGACAGGCATGACCTTGCTTTGTTATCTTCATGCTTTGACCTTAGTCGCTCAGGTAACCTTGTAAGGTTATGGACACCGAAACCAAAGAGCCATCTAGGGCTATAAGCCTTCTAGTTAAGGCAATTAGCCAAACTGGAGTAAGCGTTGTAGCGCTCCTTGCTCTATTGGGTGCGGCTATCTTTACATCGGATCTATGGATTCAATTTGGAATTGCGTTAGCTTTTGTTACCTTAAATCTTCTGGTTACTGCACGAGTCAACAGATTTATTACTGAACCATTTGGTTCACCTGAAGAACAAGTACTTATTGACCTTGCAACTCAAGAGGTTTCTGACAAAGAAAGAAAAGTTGCTCTTCTAGCCAAGTATTGGCCAGCTGTAACCCTAGTCTTCGCAATTGTCGCTGTGGTCTTATCAGCAGGTGGGCAGTTCAATCTAGTTTCTGCTCTTACAGTGTTTGCTGCTTGTCTACTTATAACAAACAGCCAAGCCTTGGCTTTGGTTGTTCCATTCGGGTTCTCAAGAACCATTAGGTTGGCTTTTACATCAGGAATTGTAATTCGAAGTAGAGCTGCATTTGAGAAGTTAGCCAAGGTCAAGCTTCTACTGTTCACTAAAGGTGGAGTTCTTACGGAACTGCCTAAAGGTGTGAACTCTGTTCGGCTGTCTACAAAGACTTCATTCAAAGATGCGAGCAAATTACTAGCTCTTGCTGCAAGTGTTGAATCGCTTACGGAACATGCTTTCGCTAAGGCGATAACTAGGTCAGCTGAAAACTCAAACCTAAGAATTACAAAACCTAAAGAGTTCAGAGAGTTCCCTGGCTTTGGTGTTGAAGGGGTAGTTTCTAGCAAACGTGTTCTGGTTGGATCAACGGCTCTTTTGTTACAGCGAAACATACGAATGGAAGTTCAGGAACTTATCTATGCCGATGAGAGCACAAAGAGTGGTTACTCGATTGTTTGCGTAGTAGTTGATGGGGTTCTTGAAGGAATCCTTAGATTCACTGACGTAGTCAAAGAATCATCCGTTCATGCTGTCTATCTGGTGGCTAAAGAGAGAATCCGGGTTGGCCTAATCACGGGGGACTCTGCTGGAACGGCTCAGCATAAAGCCGAGCAGCTAAACATCTCAGAGGTTTATGGTGAGCTATCTCCAGAGCTCAAGGCGATGTTCGTTTCAACTCAGCAGTCTAAGGGTGCTTTGGTAGGAGTTATTGCAGACCCAGTAACAGACAGTTCCTTACTTGATCAAGCCGATGTGAGCGTAGCCTTAGGGACTTCGGTTTCTGAAAGCGCTGATGTGTCGGTTGCTAGTGATGACCCAGAAAGGGCCGCTGTCGTTGTCGCTCTGAGCGCAAGGCTTAGAAAGAAGACAAGTCAGAGCCTTGCTATTGCACTTGGCTACAGCCTTGTATCTTTGGTGTCTTTTGTTGCGATTGTGTCACCTTTGCAAGTTGTTACCCCTCCTGCTGTCACCGCGATGCTAGGGTCACTTTCATTGATTGTTGTAACACTGAATACTTATTCACTTAGAAAGTTGAAATGACCACTTTAGGAATCGTTATTAACCCAACCTCAGGTAGAGGTAAGGGAAAAGTTTTTGGGGAGCAGGCTTTAGCTGAATTCGCTAAGCACGCGATTGAGATTGTTGATCTTTCGGCAGAGAACTTTAAGACAGCTGCAAAGAATGCTAAAGATGCAGTTGAGAAGAAGATCATCGATGGTCTAGTTGTTGTTGGTGGCGATGGCATGTTCCACCTTGGCGTGAATGCTGTTGTGAAGAGTGATATTCCTGTTGGTCTAATTGCTGCTGGAACTGGAAATGATTCAGCAAGAGCTCTAGGACTACCTATCCATAATGTTGTTGAAGGTGTGGCTGCTCTTGTTTCAAAGATTGGTAAAACTCGCAAAGTTGACTTGATTGAATCAAAGTCAAATGACAGAACCTTCTATTCTTTTGGTGCTGTTTCTGCTGGATTCGATGCACTTTGTAATGCTCGTGCAAATAAGTGGAAATGGATCACAGGTCCAATCAAGTACCGCTTTGCAATGTATCGAGAGCTAGCAGCATTCAAACCAATTCCATATAGAGCTGTTGTGGATGGGGTCGAAAGAGTCTTTGAAGCCATTCTCTGCACAGTATCTAACTCACCTTCCTACGGTGGAGGATTACTAATCACCCCTGAAGCCAAGGTGGATGATGGCAAGTTAGATCTTTTTATCCTCAATGCCATCAGCCGAATAGAGCTAATCAAACTCTTCCCTAAGGTTTACTACGGTGGCCATGTTGGCCATCCAGCGGTGGAGATTATTCGGGTGTCTAGCCTTGAACTACATTCCCCAGGAATGCCCGCTTACTCAGATGGCGAGCATGTTGGAGCAGCCCCAGTTACCTGTGTGGTGTCTCCTAAATCCTTGAATGTAATGGCCTAAATAGCCTGACTCTTCCAAGCCATCAAACTCTCTGGCATAATAGAGAAGTTGCTCTTCGGCCCCATCGTTTAGCGGCCTAGGACGCTGCCCTCTCACGGCAGTAGCGCGGGTTCGAATCCCGCTGGGGTCACAAGTATCGCCTCCAAGTATCTTGGAGGCGTTTTGCTTTAAGGCAAAGGCTAGGCTAGTAGCAATGCAGCTAGATGAATTTCGCCCTAAACGTATCCTCTCTTTAGCCAGTGGGCTAGTAGATCAGGTCACTTACGTCCCGCACCTACCTACCCCTGGCGGGGATGTACTGGCTACTAGGACCTTTAGCCGTGTGGGCGGGGCTCTAAACCTTGAAGCAACAGCATCAAGACTTGGTCTCTCTGTTGCTCACTGCACACCGCTAGGACAAGGCCCTAGAGCAGACCTAATCAAAGCCGCCATGGCTCAAGAAGGCGTTGAAGCACTCGGTATTGAAGATTATTCAAGTGGTGATTCAGGTCTGTGTATCACTTTGGTGGAACCTAATGGGCAGAGAAGCTTTGTTACCCAAAGTGGAGCTGAAGGCATTAGAAGCTTTGATGAACTAAAGCAATACGACTATTCAGAAGACAGTTGGCTAGTTGTTTACGGTTATGAACTTGTTTATCCAACATCTAAGGATGCCTTTAAGCAACTGTTTGAAAGTGGACTTATCAAGAGCAAGATCGTTTTCGATCCTGGGCCAACAACAGCTGAACTAACTGATGAAGCTCTAACTTGGCTAGGAAAGAATGCAAGTTTGATTTCATGCAATAAGAGTGAGTTTGAAAGACTTTCTGGTTTTGTATCTAATGACTGCTGGCTACTACTTAGAAAAGGCTCAGAAGGAGCAGAACTTCACCACCAAGGCAAAGCTGTAGCTATCGCTCCTGGAAGAAGAGTTCCTGTGGTGGATACTAACGGTGCAGGGGATGTTCACACTGGAACATTCCTAGCTGCACTAGCTTCAGGTAATTCATTACAAGAGTCGTTAGAACTTGCCTGTCGTGCCGCTGAATTCTCTATTCAAAAAGAAGGTGGCTGCTCAGGTCCAACTTGGGATGAGCTACTAGCTATTCGCTAATTTTTTTCTTTGAAATAGCAAAGACGAGAACCGAAATAACTGCAACCGGTATCAGTGCGATTGCATTCAAACCTTCAAACTGGAAACTTGCTAGTAGCAGTCCTGCTACAGCACCACCAAACGCTCCACTTAGATTCATAACCGAGTCGCTTAGACCCTGAACATTTGTTTTCTCATCTGCTGGAAGAGTTGCTGAGAGAAGGGCAGATCCAGCAACTGTTGCTGCTGACCAACCTAGACCTAACAGCGTTAGTCCAATAGTCACCATCCATCGATCAGCATGACCTAAGCCTGCAAACAACAGCGCTGCGACAAAGAGTATTTGACCTAAGAATATGGTTTGAATCTTTCCAAACTTATCGGCAAGGAATCCCATAAGCGGGGAAAGCGCATACATGCCAGCGATATGCAAACTGATGGTG
>JBEDBW010000065.1:0-10205 GCA_041177045.1 Actinomycetota bacterium
AATCGGCAGAGCAACTGACTCTTAATCAGTGGGTTCCGGGTTCGATTCCCGGGGAGCGCACGAAACCCCAGTTCCTTCTCACGAGGACTGGGGTTTCTTCAATTTGGGCTTAGCGGTTATGGAAAGCAAGAACCTGCTTGGCAAAAGCTTCGGATAGATCCCAAGCTTGTTTGCGGTAGCTTGCCGCTAGTTCGTGTGATTTGGCTATTTGTTCATCAAGGTCGATGCCTTCTTTGAGGAATGCTCGACGGTATGTGCTGAGCCAAGCTAACTGTTGAGAAAGACCAACCTCTGGGTGGAATTGAGTTGCCCAGGCACTGGAGCCAACTCTGAAGGCTTCGATGGTTCCGTTACTTTCACCTAGAAGAACAGCGTTCTCTGGCAGTTCAAAAGTGTCGTAGTGAAATTGGAATGCGTCTGCTGTTTCACCTAAGGAACTGATTACAGGATCTTTTGACGCTTCTGGAAGCATGGTTACTTTAGTCCAGGCAAATTCTCCAGCATCAGCTTTATAGACCCGAGCTCCTGCAGCGGAAGCAAGTAGTTGGGAACCGAAGCAAAGACCCAAGAGAGGGGTCTCGGTTTCTAAAGCCCACTCCATGATCTTGCGTTCATGACTCATCCAAGGATTTTCGGCTTCTTCCAAGACACCAGCGTGAGCGCCAAGGGAAATGATGCCTGAGTACTGCTCAAGTTCATCTAAGTTAGGAAGCCCGTCACCGTCATTCTGAACATCCCAAGTGTTCATGAGAATGCCGGCTTCAGCAATCGGGTTAGCCATCTCATTGAGGTGGTCATCAATGTCATGCACTATTACAAGAATCTTTGGCTGGGCACCCATGATGTCCTTTCGTTGACACAATTCTATTGGTCGGCTACTGCAACATCTTTAGGCATATGTTGAGTTTTGTAGGCCTCAAGAAACAGCGGGCCTTTGGTGGATAACTGCAACACCAAACACCTATTCGGGGTTAGCCTGTCTTTGCGATGATTGCGACAACGACTAAACCAACTATTTCTTGGAAACTTTTTCCAATGGCAATACGCGCTTCTAGCTCAATCGGCAGAGCAACTGACTCTTAATAAGTGGGTTCCGGGTTCGATTCCCGGGGAGCGCACGAAACCCCAGTTCCTTCTCACGAGGACTGGGGTTTCTTTTATTACGTCGATAACCCTACTTTTGATTTTGAGAGTTAGTCGATTAAGCAGTAGCGGATTTCAAAAGCATGTAACGATATCTAACACAAACAACTTACCCACGTCGGGCAGCTAATTGACTCTTGGCGTGCTCTTTGAGAACCAAACAGTTGGTGAAGTTCCGGCTGCTCTTCCAGTCACCTGGACAGCAAGATACTTTCCTTTGTAGAACTTCGTTATGGTGAGAGTCATTTTGGTGGATTTAGAAATTGCCTTGCAAGTTCTAGGC
Organism: Actinomycetota bacterium; assembly: GCA_041177045.1. Classification (GTDB taxonomy): domain Bacteria; phylum Actinomycetota; class Actinomycetes; order Actinomycetales; family Microbacteriaceae; genus Rhodoluna. Next base: position 1,427 of record JBEDBW010000065.1, read on the forward strand.
GGTGTTTGAGTGGCAGATTTGACTGCTGCAGTGCAAGAAAACCATTGGTAGGAAATTGAAGGTGTCGGGTTACCGGACCAAGTACCTTTTTTGGCTGTTAATTTATTAGTGCCCTTTTTAGCTATTAGTGCCTTTCCGGTGATGCTTGGTTTTACCGTGGCTCTAGCCTTCTTTAGAGTGTCAACAGGTTTCCCAGAAAATGTTCCCCCAGCCTGTAGCACCCTCGTAGACCTCTACCCAAAGGCTTCCCATGTTTTCTTCAAAAACGTTGCCAGGGTCTATAGCTGGAGCATTACCAAAGAATCTCACAGAAGATAGATTGTTCCATATAAAAGCTCTCGCACCAATGCTCGTGACGCCAGATCCAATTGAAGCGTACATAAGATTATTCATGCCAAAGGCCTCTTCACCGATAGCAGTTACGGTATTTGGAATTGTGATGGACTCCAGATTGTTGCCGTAAAAAAGCTGCTCGCGAATGTATGTGAGACCCGAACCGATTTTTAGGGAAGCAATTTGGTTGACAGAAAACGCACGGTCTTCAATGTCTGTAACGCTGTCAGGTATTGTCAGGGCGGTCAGCCTATTGTCTCCGAAAGCGCCGTTACCTATAGTTTTGAGCCCCTCGGGAAGAATGACGGAGCTAATTGAATTGTATTCGAAAGCTGAAGTCCCAATACTTTCAACTGTGCTGGGAATGGTAACAGATTGGAGTCCGTTACCAGTGAAAGCATAATCTGAAACCCTTGTTACCCCAATCGGAATTTCCGCATGACCACGACAATCCCGTGACCCAACTACTTCATAATCCTCTATGTTTATGGACCCTTCGACAGTGCAAGTGACGTATCCGTTGCCATAGCCGTTGTAGGTTTCAGCTGCAAGTGCAGGGGCCAATCCGATTGTCGATAAGACAATTACTGTTATTGAGGCAAAACCTAACCTTCGCATTTGTACTCCTTAGTAAATCTCTAGGCAACTTGTATACGCTTGGAAACAGGCTACCCCACAATGTGTCGGCAACGGTGCCTTCTTCTAGCTGGGCTCAGTGGATAACTCCAACATCAAACACCTATTCAGGGTTAGCCTGTCTTTGCGATGATTGCGACAATGACTAAACCAACTAAGAGGCTGAGCCGAGGTGGGCTTGAGCTTGAGCCTGTTGGCGAGAGCATGTGGGCGGTTAGAAGATCCGGAGAATCAGAAATCATCGCGGAGCTTGGGTTTAGCGATTTCAAGGAACAAGGACCTTCTGCATCTTTAGTTATTTCCAAAAGCCAACAGGGGAGTATGGCTTGGGTTGCTGAAGGTATTCGCATTCTCATGGACTTTGCATTTGATGAATACAAGCTTGGGAAAGTGACGGCTAGAGCGTCTTTCGAGCAGTTGTCATTGTTGGCTGCTTTAGAAGACTTTGGTTTCGTTGAGAAATCTAGAAGCAATGAAGGTAAGAAGATTCGGCTGGTGGCTGATCGCTGGGACTATATCAGAGCATTAGCTGAAACAGAGATGCTCGAGAAGCTCGATGATCGTGAATGGTCTTTTGGATTTGATAGTGGTCGAAGACGAGCTGGCATGTGTTCCTATAACGATAAGAAGATAACTGTGAGCAAGTATCTTGCTCTAGTTCATTCTGTTGATGAGGTCATGCAAACAGTTCTGCACGAGATTGCTCATGCTTTATGTGGCCCTAAAGAAGGGCATAGCAAGAAGTGGTTAGCAACAGCAAAGAAGATTGGTTATCGGAACGATAAATACACTGGGCAAGAAATAGCTGCCGCCTATGCTCCTTATAAAGGACTATGCCCTAATGGGCATGAGCACTTTAGGTATAGGAAACCAGCACGTCTCGACTGGTCAGCTAGATAATAATCAAAGAAACTAGAGCACCAGCAAAGAAGTTCAACCAAATGAACTGACGCCAAGCTTTGTTTGCTTTCTCACAAGTCTCATCTGTGATGTTTAGGTGGGGAATAAGAATCAAAAGATATGGCACTGCTCCAATAGCAGCAAGAGGTCCTGGCCAAGTGGTGGTTAGAACTAATACTCCGGCTAGTGCATAGCTAAGGAATGCAAACCAAACAGTTGCTCTAGCACCAATCATGGTTGCAATGCTGGAGATGCCTGCTTCACGATCTGCTCTAACATCTTGAACTGCTCCAAAGGCATGAGATGCAACTCCCCAAAGAGTGAAGGCAAAGATGATGGATAGAACCTGTGGTTGAGACATGTCTAAACCAGTTAGTGACATGGCATAAATCATTGGACCAACAAAGTGGCTTGCTGAAGTTAGAGAGTCTAGGAACCCTCGCTCTTTGAAGCGAAGCTTAGGAGCACTATAGGCAATGACTGTGAAGATGAACAAAGTCAGCCAAGCACTAGAGGTCGGGTCTGATACTGCATAGAGATAAACAAGGAATGGAACACATAGAAGCACTGAAGACCAGATAGTTAGCTTGTGATACTTCTTGTTTAGAAGAGCTCCTTCAATTCCACCTTTTCTAGGGTTTCTAAGATCACTCTCGTAATCAAAAACATCATTGATTCCATACATCAAAAGGTTGTAAGGGATTAGGAAGAACAAGGTTCCAACAAAGAAGGTTAGGTCCATTTCTTTGTTTAGAAGAAGATATGTTGCACCAAAAGGAAAAGCAGTGTTTATCCAGGAGATAGGTCTTGAGGACCAGAAGAGCTGACTTATAGCTTTCACTTAGTGGTCCTCGTCACTTTGGTCCAGATGATTGCAACAGCCATCACAGACACAACTGTGTAGGCAAAGTCTTCGATTGGTGCAAGACCTAGAAGAAGACCACTGATTTTTGTAACGTCGTAACCAACAATGCCAAGAGCAATAATCACGTTGTCAAAAACCAAGGTGGTTAGCAGCATCCAGAACATGGTGAAACCTATTGCTCGCCAAGGACTCTTTCTGCTGACTAAATTCAGAATTACAAAAGCAATCAGCATGAAGACAACGTTTAGAGCTAGGTAGGTGAACTGATTCATTTGGCAGACCTCTTAGCGATTACCTTGCTGACTGTTGTGAAGATGGTTAGCGATGAGTAGTTCAAAAGAAGTAAGAAGAATAGTTCTTCAATAGGAAACTCTGGGGCTAGAAGAATTCCTGATAGGTGAGAGGTGTCTCCTCTAAAGAAGATGCCAGTTGCAATACCTGCAACATCCCAAATTATGAAGAAAACCATTGGAACGAAAATAGCTAGGCTGGCTGCTTTCTTATTAATAGAAAAAGCAGTCTTGTGACGCCAATCCATTAGAGCCAATCCCATCAGAGAGAGGATTAGTCCGGCTAGATAGGTATATCCTTGGGCCACTAGTTCAGGCCCTTCCAGCCACCTTCAGCAATAGGAGAGATTTCTTGCTCTGTTGGTCCTGATGACTTGTCATCAATTAGAAGCTTGTAGACAAGCTCTGCACCGATAAGACACATAGGCAAACCAATACCTGGGATTGAGTGGTGTCCTGCGTAGTAGAGACCCTTAACCTTCTTGCTCTGGTTCTTAGGTCTAAAGAATGCACTCTGTCTAAGAGTGTGTGCCATACCTAGAGCAGTACCTGACCAAGCATTTAGTTCTTCAACAAAGTTTGCTGGTCCCATGGTTCTTCTAACCACAATACGGTCAGCCAAATCTGGAATCTCACACCAGTCAGCAATTTGTTCAATGATGCGATCAGCTTCTGCTTCAAAAGCAGGATCTCCTGCTCTATCAATTCCACCTCTACCAATAGAAGGGTCAGCAGCTGCTGGCACTAGAACAAAGAGGTTCTCATAACCCTCAGGTGCCACAGATGGATCTGTCTTGCTAGGAGCACAGATATACAAGCTGGCAGGATCTGCCACCTTGCTCTTACCATCTGCCTTCTTGAATACTTGAGCAAAGTTAGTGCTCCAGTCATCTGTGTATAGAAGTGTGTGGTGATCTAAGTTCTCTACCTTGCCCTTAACACCTAAATACATAAGTAGTGCTGATGGCCCAGGGACTCTCTTGTCCCAGTACTTCTGAGGCATGCTCTGGTACTTAGGTTCTAGAAGTTGAGTTTCCACGAAGTGAAGATCAGCGTTAGCAACAACTACATCTGCTTCATAAAGTGCATTGCCGACTCTTACGCCCTTCACTTGTCCGTCAGCGTTGACTTCAATCTTGTTTACAGGGGAGTTTGTGTGTATTTGAACTCCGTGCTTTTTAGCAAGAGCTTCGATTGCTTCAATGATTTTGTAGAGACCACCCTGAGGATAGAAGACACCAACGTTCATGTCGATGTGAGTCATCAGGTGATACATGCTTGGTGTTTCGTAAGGAGAAGCTCCTAGGAATACTGCAGGGAAGTTTAGAACCTTGCGTAGTCTCTCGTCCTTTACGTGCTTGGCAGAGAAGTTATAGAGAGAAGTTAGTAGGTGCTTCACAAATGTTCCAGCCTTCTTCACAACATCTGGATGAATGAAGGAGTTGATGTTCTGGAAGTTTGTGTAGAGGAAGTGCTTGTTTGCTAGTAAGTAAGTCTCTTCAGCGCTGGCTAGATACTTCTGCACCTGCTTGGCAGATCCTGGTTCTACTGCTTCAAACTCAGCTAGGTTCATAGCCAAGTTCTCGTGCATAACCATAGGTTCTTTTTGACCTTCGAAGTAGGTCTTGTATGCAGGGTCTAGGCGAACTAGGTCTAGTTGTTCAGCAGCTGTTGTGCCCATCAACTTGAAGAACTGATCAAAGGCATCTGGCATTAGATACCAAGAAGGACCCATGTCGAAAGTGAAACCGTCTTTTTCCCAAATGTAAGCACGACCGCCAACTTTTTCTCTAGCTTCAAACAGTTGAACTTTCATTCCCGCTTTGGCAAGAATGGCTGCTGTTGCTAGTCCTGCGATGCCACCACCGACGATAATTGCGGTCTTTTGGGTCATTTAGGTGTTACTCCGATCATTGCTTTGAAGAGGATAAAGAGTTTGTGTAGGTCGTTGACTCTAATGCGAGCACGGATAAGAGTCTCTGCAGGAGTCTTCTCAATCTTTTTGTTTAGAGCAGTGAATAGGAACTGAGCAGCAACAACTGCTCGTCTTGAAGACTTAGGTAGAAGTGGAATAGTTCTAGCTGAAAGAGCTAAGTCGTTGTTGATGTCTTTGACAAGCCTGACTTTGGTTTCTTCATTGAAGGTAGTTACGTTCACATCAGGGAAGTAACTTCTACCTAGTTGTTCGAAATCTGCTGCTAGATCTCTTAGGAAGTTAACTTTTTGGAAAGCAGCACCTAGTGCTTGAGCACCTTTTCTGAGAGTTTCTTGCTCTGAAGGTGCAAAGCTCTTTTCTTGAATGAAAGCCTGAAGGCACATCAAACCAATTACTTCAGCAGATCCATAAACATAAACATCAAATGCTTTTTGGTCATACTTGGTCTTCTGAAGATCTAGACGCATTGAGTAGAAGAAAGGTTCAACTATCTTTCTGGTGATGCCAGTCTCAATAGCGGTTGCTGCAAAGGCATGAACTACAAGGTTTGTGCTGAACCCTAGGTTCATTGCCTTGTAGGTTTCTTGTTCTAAGTTGTTGAGCTGTGAACCAGCTTCAATTCTGCTGTTTGGTCCTAGTGCTCCAGCTGCAGCTCCATCGACAATCTCGTCTGCTACGCGAACTAGAGCGTAGATGTTCTGAACGTGGGTTCGGATTGGCTTGGCTAGCAGGTTGGTGGCTAGCCCAAATGAGGTTGAGTAGGACCGGATAACTTCACGGCTGGAGACAATGGCAGCCTTGGTATATCTGGCAAGGCTCTCTTTGTCTAAGGTTTCTTGAGGAGTTGGCACATCTCTAGGCTAAACCACATAAAAGGCTCCCTTCTTATATGTGCTGATATTCGCCTAAACTTAGTAAATGACTAGAGATATGAAGCCTAGAAGCCGCGTTGTTACCGAAGGTATCGAACGTGCTGCTGCCCGAGGAATGCTTAGAGCCGTTGGTATGGGCGATGATGACTGGGAAAAGCCTCAAATTGGCGTGGCTTCCTCTTGGAATGAAGTAACCCCCTGCAACCTTTCTCTCCTTTCTCTTGATCGTCTAGCTGATGCAGCCAAGATGGGTGTTCACGCAGCTCAGGGTTATCCACTTGAATTCGGAACTATTTCTGTCTCTGACGGTATTTCTATGGGTCACGATGGCATGCACTTCTCCCTAGTTTCTCGTGAAATCATCGCTGACTCAGTTGAGACAGTGATGCAGGCCGAAGGATTAGACGGATCTGTATTGCTTGCTGGTTGTGACAAGTCACTGCCAGGTATGTTGATGGCTGCTGCTCGTTTGGACTTGGCTTCAGTATTCCTTTATGCAGGAACCATTGCTCCAGGTTGGGTAAAGCTAACTGATGGAACAGAAAAGCAAGTAACTATCATTGATGCTTTCGAAGCTGTTGGTGCTTGCAAGGCCGGAACCATGAGTGAAGAAGATCTGGGTCGTATTGAAAGAGCCATCTGTCCAGGTGAAGGTGCCTGCGGTGGAATGTATACCGCTAACACAATGGCCTCTGCAGCTGAAGCTATGGGTATGAGCCTTCCAGGTTCAGCATCACCTCCATCTGCAGATAGAAGAAGAGACGCTTGGGCTCACCGTTCAGGTGAAGCTGTTGTAAACCTAATTGCTCAGGGTATTACTGCAAGAGACATCATTACTAAGAAGTCTCTAGAGAACGCAATTGCTGTGACCATGGCTTTTGGTGGTTCTACTAACGCTGTTCTACACTTCCTGGCTATTGCTAGAGAAGCCGAAGTAGATCTAACACTTGATGACTTCAACAGAATTGCAGACAAGGTTCCACACCTAGGAGACCTAAAGCCTTTCGGTCAGTATGTAATGAGCGATGTTGACCGTGTTGGTGGAGTTCCGGTTTTGATGAAGGCTCTTCTAGATGCAGGTCTAATCCACGGCGATTGCATGACAGTGACAGGAAAGACTGTTGCCGAGAACCTAGAGGGTATTAACCCACCAGACCCTGATGGCAAGATCATCAGAGCTATGTCAAACCCAATCAATAAGACCGGTGGAATTGAGATTCTGAAGGGCTCTCTTGCCCCTGATGGTGCTGTTGTGAAGACTGCTGGTTTCGCCTTGGCAGAGTTCACTGGCCCTGCTCGCGTCTTTGATAGGGAAGTTGCTGCTATGAAGGCCCTCTCCGAAGGCAAGATCAAGGCTGGAGATGCAGTAATCATCCGCTATGAAGGCCCTAAGGGTGGTCCTGGTATGCGCGAGATGCTAGCCATCACAGCAGCTATCAAGGGTGCCGGATTAGGTAAAGATGTATTACTCTTGACTGACGGACGATTCTCAGGCGGCACAACCGGCTTATGTATCGGACACATTGCACCAGAGGCGACCGATGGCGGTCCAATTGCTCTAGTGCGCGATTCAGACTTGATACGAGTTAACATCGCAGCTCGAACGCTCGAACTACTAGTTGAGCCGGAAGAGTTGGCAGCCCGGAAAACTCAATGGGTACCTTTGGCACCCAAATATACCCGCGGCGTCCTTGCTAAATATCAAAAGTTAGTGCATTCAGCATCTGAAGGCGCATACTGCAGTTAGTTAGGGCATCAAAGGTTTTATTAAACAAGGATGAATATGGCGCACGAAACGTTAACAGGTGCTCAGGCAATCGTTAGAAGCCTTGAGCTACTAGGGGTAACCGATATCTTCGGTTTACCTGGTGGAGCAATCCTGCCTACCTATGACCCACTAATGGATTCAACAAAGATCAGACACATCCTTGTTCGTCACGAACAAGGTGCAGGTCACGCTGCTGAAGGGTATGCATCTTCTTCAGGAAAACTTGGTGTTTGTATTGCTACCTCAGGTCCAGGGGCAACCAACCTAGTAACAGCTATTGCTGATGCACACATGGACTCTGTTCCACTACTTGCAATCACCGGTCAGGTGAACTCAACTTCCATTGGTACCGATGCTTTCCAAGAGGCAGACATCGTTGGTATCACTATGCCAATTACTAAGCACTCATTCCTAGTTACTAAGGCAGAAGATATTCCAGGTGTTCTAGCTGCTGCTGTTCTCATTGCAACTACTGGTAGACCAGGACCTGTTCTTGTTGACATTGCTAAGGATGCTCAAGTTGGAAAGATGGAATTCATCTGGCCACCAAAGGTAGATCTTCCTGGCTATAAGCCTGTTACTAAGCCTCACGGAAAACAGGTTCAAGCTGCAGCTCAAATGATTAAAGAACTAGAACTATCAAAGATTATTGGTGCACCAGTAGTTACCACTTTGATGGCACGCGGTGCTTTCCCAGATTCAAACGAGCAGAACCTTGGTATGCCAGGTATGCACGGAACTGTTCCTGCGGTTACTGCTCTGCAGAAGAGCGATTTGCTAATTACTCTTGGTGCAAGATTTGATGACCGTGTTACCGGTCAGGTAAAGACATTTGCTGTTGGAGCAAAAGTTATTCACGTAGATATTGATCCTGCTGAAATTGGAAAGATTCGTTTTGCTGATGTTCCAATCGTTGGCGATGTTAAAGAAGTTCTTACAGAACTAAATGCAGAACTTATCTCAGAGCTAAAGGGAACTAAGCCTGACATTGCTGAGTGGTGGACATTCCTAAATGATCTTCGTACTCGCTACCCACTTGGCTACACCCAGCCAGATGATGGCAAGATGTCACCTCAGTATGTAATTAGCCGTATTGGTGAAATCTCAGGACCAGAAGCTGTATTTGCTGCTGGTGTTGGTCAACATCAGATGTGGTCAGCTCAGTTCATTAAGTATGAG
>JBEDBW010000066.1:0-6235 GCA_041177045.1 Actinomycetota bacterium
TTTGATCCAACCTTGGTTAGAGGTATGGGTTATTACACCGGAACAATCTTTGAGATTGAGATGCTAGGTGAAGGCTCTGCCATTGGCGGCGGTGGTCGCTACGACGGCATGGTTGGTAAGTGGCTAGGAACAGATGTTCCTGCAGTCGGTATTTCTATTGGCTTTGAGAGAGTAGTTGAGCTTGTTAGTGCTGCTACTCCTACCAATGGAGTTCTTCTAGTTCTTGAGGATTCAAGCATTGACTGTATAAAGGCAGCTGTTGGTTTCCAGAAGGAACTTATTGCTCAGGGTAAGTCTGTTCGTCTTGAACTAAAGCCTAAGAAGCTAAACATCTTGCTAGATAGCATGCTGGAGGCTGGCTTTAGCCAGTTTGCCCTTGTTTCAGCCGACACCAGTGAACTGAACTTTAAGGCAATCGGCAACTAAACTGGTCTTGACCCAATGGTGTGTTTAGAGGCTTACAGCCTTACTCAATAACCAATATTTAGGAGAACCATGTCCATCATCGACGCAATCGGCGCAAGAGAAATTCTTGACTCAAGAGGAAACCCAACAATCGAAGTTGAGGTATTACTTTCAGATGGTTCCTTCGGTAGAGCTGCTGTTCCATCAGGAGCTTCAACCGGTGCTTTTGAAGCTCACGAATCTCGTGATGGTGACAAGAAGCGCTACATGGGCAAAGGTGTTCTAAACGCTGTCAAGGCTGTAGTGGACCAGATTGGTCACGATGAGACAGGTCTAGTTGACTTTGATTCTCTAGATCAGAGACTTGTTGATGCTGCTCTAATCCGCATGGATGGAACTCCAACTAAGTCAAACCTAGGAGCTAACGCAATCCTTGGTGTGTCCCTTGCTAACGCTCGTGCAGCCGCTGAGTCAACTGGTCAGCCGCTTTACCGCTACCTAGGTGGACCTAACGCTTACACACTTCCTGTTCCTCTAATGAACATCATCAACGGTGGTTCTCACGCTGACAACGGTGTTGACATCCAGGAGTTCATGATTGTTCCTATTGGTTTTGATTCATTCTCAGAAGCACTTCGTGCAGGTACTGAGGTTTATCACTCACTAAAGTCTCTTCTTAATTCAAAGAACCTAGCAACAGGTCTTGGAGACGAAGGTGGCTTTGCTCCTGATCTACCAACCAACCGTGCAGCGCTAGAACTCATCTCAGAAGCAATCAACGGTTCAGGTTATGTTCTAGGAAAGCACTTTGGTCTTGCACTAGATGTTGCTGCAACAGAGTTCTATGACGAGAAGAGCGAGCGTTACAGCTTCGAAGGAAAACAACTAACTCGTGAAGAAATGATTTCTTACTACGAGAGCCTAGTTGCTGACTTCCCACTAGTTTCTATCGAAGACCCACTAGCTGAAGATGACTGGGCTGGTTGGACAAAGATTACTGCTGCATTGGGTAACAAGGTTCAACTTGTTGGCGATGACTTGTATGTTACAAACCCTGCTCGTTTGCAGAGAGGTATTGATGAGCTAGCAGGTAACGCAATCTTGGTAAAGGTTAACCAGATTGGAACTCTGACAGAGACTCTAGATGCAGTTGCTCTAGCTCAAAGATCAGGCATGAAGGCAATCATCTCTCACCGTTCAGGTGAAACAGAAGACACTTTCATTGCTGACCTAGCCGTTGCTACTAACGCTGGACAGATCAAGACCGGTGCTCCTGCTAGAAGTGAAAGAGTTGCTAAATACAACCAGCTACTTCGTATCGAAGAAGAACTACAAGACGCTGCTTACTACCCAGGTGCAGCTGCTTTCCCTCGCTACAAGGCTTAGTTAGATAAAGATGGCTAAGGGTCCAGGCAGGAAGGTCAATGTTCGAGCAGCTGCTCAAACAAAGATCGGCACTGTTAGACAAAGAGTTTCTAACCGATTCTCTTGGACTCCTTCAACACTTGTGACAATAGGACTTATTGTCTTTGGTGTTTCATCTGTCGGACCTAGAATCAGCGACTACTTCGTTATGCAGACTCAGATCAATCAACTGCAGGCAAAACTAGACGCTGCTAAAGAGAACCTAGAGAACATCACTGAAGAGAAAAAGCGCTGGGATGATCCCGTTTATATCAGAGCTCAAGCTAGAGACAGATTGTTCTATGTAGTTCCTGGCGAAATCAGTTATCTAGTTCTAGATGCTGATGGCCTAAACCTTTCAGACACCAGTGGCACTGTTGGTGCTCTGCTTGCTCAAAAGAAGAGCAGTGCTGACTTTTCTCAATCCATTGGCACAACTAAGAAGAACTGGGCTAAGGGTCTGATGCAATCAGTGATTAGAGCAGGGCTAGATCAACCAGTTTCCAAAGACAAATCTTCAGCCACTAACTAATGCCGATAACTAAAGCAACAGAAGCAGATCTTGCTGAGATGCAAGCTCAGCTAGGTCGTCCTATGCGAGATGTATTAGGTATTGCAGCTCGTTGTGTTTGTGGGAAACCTATGGTTGTTCAAACATCTCCGAGACTCTCTCACGGTGAACCTTTCCCAACCTTCTACTACCTAACCCACCCTGCTACCTCAGCTGCTCTTAGTGGTCTAGAGGCTGAAGGCTTCATGGTTACCCTGCAGGAACGTCTAGCTGAAGATAAAGAGTTAGCAGCTAACTACCTAAAAGCTCATGAAGATTACATCGCAGAGCGTGAAGTGATTGATGTGGTGGAGGAAATAGCAGGTATCAGCGCTGGGGGAATGCCTACAAGAGTCAAGTGCCTGCACGCATTAGCAGCCCATTCTCTAGCTAAAGGCCCTGGATTCAACCTAATTGGTGATTTGAGCCTAGAAGCAGCTGGCTTTGATGCGAGTAAGTGCAGATGTAAGGTAGCCAACCCAGTAAAATTAGACGAGCGCACAGAAGCTCTCACAAAAAGTCCAAAAAACTTAGGAAATACCAGCATGCAAAAAATCTTGATCGTCGGTGGCGGTTACGCCGGTTTCTACACAGCATTCAAACTAGAGAAACTCCTCGGTAAAGGTGAGGCAGAGGTCACCTTAGTTGACCCACTCCCATACATGACTTACCAACCGTTCCTTCCTGAAGTTGTTGCAGGTTCTATTGAGGCTAGACACACTGTTGTCTCACACCGTAGACACCTTCCAAAGACCAGAATCATCAATGGCACCATGACCAACATCAATCACGCAAGCAAGGTAGCAACAATAGTTCTTCCAGTTGTCGGTGAAATCAAGGAATCTTACGATCACGTCATTATGACCGCTGGTGCTGTTTCAAGAACTTTCCCTATTCCAGGTGTAGCTGATTTCGCAATTGGTCTAAAGACCGTTGAAGAAGCCATTGAAATTCGTAACTGTATTCTGACTAACTTTGATAAGGCAGTAAACATGCCTGCAGGTCCTGCCCGTGACAGACTTCTCACCTTCGTAGTTGTTGGTGGAGGCTTTGCTGGTATCGAAGTATTCGCAGAGATGCGTAACCTAGCTTCTTACCTAATCCGCTACTACCCAGGTCTAACTTTTGCTGATGTTCACTTCCACCTAATTGAAGCTATGGGCAGAATCATGCCTGAGGTTTCACAGAAGACTTCTGAATGGGTTCTATCTGACCTAGATCGTCGTGGAGCAACTGTTCACCTAAACACTCAGCTACTATCAGCTGCCGATGGTGTTGTTGAACTATCTACTGGTGAAAAGTTTGAGAGCGATGTAATCGTATGGACTGCTGGTGTGATGGCATCTCCATTCAACAAGAACACTGACCTCCCTCTTGATGAGCGAGGAAGAATCCTTGCTCTGCCAACTCTTCAGGTTAGTAAAGAGGGTGTTGCACTAGAAGGAGCATGGACAGCTGGAGACGTTGCTGCTGTTCCTGACCTAACTGGTGGCGGTGTTGGTGGTTTCTGTGTTCCTAACGCTCAGCACGCTGTTCGTCAGGGCAAGCTACTTGCTAAGAACCTTGTTTCTACTCTTCGCAATGAAGGCATCTTGGAATACAAGCACAAGAACCTAGGAGCAGTTGCTGGTCTTGGTCTTTACAACGGGGTCTTCCAGTCAGGAAACATTGTTCTAAAAGGTTTCTTAGCCTGGTGTGCTCACCGTGTCTACCATGGTCTAGCTATGCCTATGTTTGAGCGTAAGCACAGAGTAATCATGGGCTGGGTTTCTAACTTTGTATTCAAACGTGACATTGTCTCTATCGCAGCTACTGAGAACCCTCGCCAGATCTTTGAAACCTGGGCCTCACGCCCTAAGGTAAAATCGTCCCAGTGTGGGTTCGAGTCCCACTGGGGGCACCGTCCTAGTTCGCTTAGAGAATACTGAGATTACTGCGCGTAGCCCCTGAAAAACCTTAGGCTTATTCCAATGCCGCTAGGTGCGGTTCTAACAAGGAGATGTAATGGTAGAAATTCTGTTGGTTGTTTTGGCTGTAGTAGTAATTGGTGGCATCTGGTTTGTCAGCATGCGAAACGGACTTGTCCGTCTAAACATTCGTGTTGATGAAGCATGGAGCGATATCACCGTTCAGCTCAAGAGAAGAGCAGATCTAATTCCTAACCTCATTGAGACTGTTAAGGGTTATGCCAAACACGAAGCGCAAGTTTTTGAAAATGTGACTAAGGCAAGAGCAGCAACTATCTCAGGAGAAGCACTAGCTGACCCAACTAAAGCTGCAGAAGCAGAGAACATGTTGCAGGCAGCAATGAAGTCTCTATTCGCAGTTGCTGAAGCATATCCAGTTCTTCAGGCAAGCCAGAACTTCCTATCTCTTCAAGCAGAACTATCTGACACTGAAGACAAGATCATGGCTGCTCGTCGTTTCTATAACGGTGGAGTTCGTGAACTAAACACCAAGATCCAGGTATGGCCTAACTCATTCTTTGCTAAGGGTCTTGGATTTGTTGAGCGTGCATTCTATGAAGTTGCAGATCTAGCAGCTATTCAGAACGCACCTCAGGTCAAGTTCTAAAAACCTTCTTAGGAATTACTAAATGTATTCAGCGATAGCTGCTAATAAGCGAAACACTGTCTTCATAATCATTTTCTTCGTGTTACTTATCGGAGGACTAGCAACCTATGCCGGTTATGCAACCGGCTATGGTTCTTCGGCTTTCATGATTATTGGCTTTGTTGCTCTCTACGCTTTGATTCAGTACTACGCAGCTGGAGCATTTGCTGTTGCAGCTTCTGGAGCAGTGCAGATCACTAAAGCTGATAACCCAAGACTTTGGCGCATCGTAGAAAACATTTCAATCTCAGAAGGCATGCCAATGCCTAAGGTTTATCTAATTAGAGATGAAGCTCCTAATGCCTTTGCATCAGGGAGAGACCCTAAACATGCTGTTGTTGCAGCAACAACAGGTCTTCTTGCCATCATGGATGACAATGAACTTCAAGGCGTAATGGCCCATGAGATGGCTCACGTAAAGAACTACGACATCAGAGTTTCAACTATTGTCTTTGGTTTAGTTAGTGCTGTTGGAATCTTGGCTGACTTCTTCATCAGAATGGCTTTCTACTCTTCACACTCAAGAAACAAGGACAGTGGCCAGCTAGCCATATTCCTAATTGTTTTTGGAATAGTCGCCTGGATAATCTCAGCTCTTATTGGTCCTATTGTGAGTGCTGCTGTTTCAAGACAACGAGAGTATCTAGCGGATGCATCAGGTGCGGAAATCACTAGATTCCCTGAAGGGCTACAAGGTGCTCTAGCTAAGCTTCGCGACTATGGAAAGCCAATGCAGAGAGCATCTAGTTCTATGGCCCACATGTATATCAGCGACCCAATCAAGCCATCTGTTGCTCAGAGACTATTCTCAACCCACCCGCCACTAGACAAGAGAATTGAACGTCTAGGCACAATTGGTGCTAAATTCTAATCAGTTTCTTAGAAGGGGGAACACATGTTGGAAGCAAGATTCCAAGAAGAACTAGTTCGTTGGGAAGAACAACTCAAAGTTCGTTGGGAAGAACAACTCAAGGTTAGAAGAGAGCATGGAGATCGTTTAGATCAGCCAAGACCAGTAGAGCACTTTGCTTACTTCCGCAAACTAGATGATGCCAAGAAGGTAGCTGAAGATCTGAGCTCTATCGGCTATGAAGTATCTGTAGCCAAAGCTGGGCTTTTCAAGGTAAGTCTTCTAGCCACTAGAGAAGATGCTCTGGATGATGATTTTGTTCAAGCCTTCAAAGCAGTTTTGTTTGTGGTTGAAGGCAATGGGGGAAGCTATGACGGCTTTGGTGCTGAGGTAGTTGAGTAACAACTCTTCTA
>JBEDBW010000067.1:0-5509 GCA_041177045.1 Actinomycetota bacterium
CTTTCACAAATGGGATAACAATGTTTTCTGTTGAAGCTAAGTAGGCTTCCCAAACAACTTGCGAATTGGCGAAGCTATTAAAATGGCTTCGGTGTTGTTGTTTGATCCATTTACGCAGAGCTTTGTCTTTCGACTTGGTTGTGTAAGCAGACATTGAATCAACCAAGAGGTAAGTTTTAGTCATTTTGTTGCCAATGAATTCCGGAACGATGTGAGCCAACCAGTAGTAGAACTTCACAAATTCGAGAAGAAGCTTTGAGATACCAACGATTCGTCCACCAGCTACTGGGTTCACAAGAACGATCTTTGAGAAAAGACCTAGCTTTGCCTCTGTTGAGCTGACTACTAAAGTTCCGAATGAGTGCCCAACGACCAAAGGACTCTTTAGCTCGAGTTGGTCTAGAAAGGCCTTGAACCAAGTTGAATAAGACTCCAGCGAGTGTTCTACTTTCATTGGGTCAGAGGTACCGAACCCTGGCAAGTCGGGAGCAATGACGTTGTAGTTGGTCAATCCGCCAGCGAAGGATTCCAAACCATGATGGTCTCCCCTGTAGCCGTGAACTAGAACAAGAGTCTTAGCTTGACTGATATTTCCTGTGGTTGCTGGATATAGCCAGTAGTTTGTGTTGACGCCATCAATCGATACAGATTTAGCTACGGCTCTATCCCGTGCTTCTGCAGTAAGTTCAGCGGAAGATTTCATTTGCACCTCCCATGCCCAATTTCCTCCCCCAATTCTATCCAATCAAAGTCCTGTAGGCCCTACGAGGCAATGTCCGTTCGTCCAAGTAGTCTTTGAGTGTGAATGAAGCGACTAACAAATTGAAACTACCGAGCTGGCTAGACACGATTGCAGTTTTTGATACCGAGACAACTGGATTGAATCTTGCCCAGGATCGAATCGTAACTGCAGCACTGCACAGGATGACATCGGATGGTGAGATCATTCCTGGTGGTTTCGACTGGGTTCTCAACCCAGGTATTCCTATTCCAGAAGTCGCTAGCAAGGTGCATGGCTTCTACGACAAGGATGTGGCTGTGTTCCACAGATTGTCGATGCAATCAATGCTTGCTTCGCTGAGGGTATCCCAGTGCTTGCTTACAACGCAGCCTATGACTTCACGATCCTTCACTACGAGGCGATTCGAAATGGTGTGAATCCACTTGAGTTTGGTTTAGTCATAGACCCATTGGTAATTGATAAGACCATAGACAAATGGCGAAAAGGAAAACGAAACCTAGTATCTGCCGCTGAGCGGTATCAAGTCGAACTGCTCGCGGCTCACACCGCCAAAGATGATGCAGTTGCCGCCGGTCATGTTGGCTTGGCCATGCTTAGGTTCTTCTCCGCTATGGAAAAGCCTGTTGTCCCTTTTCCAGATTCAGCTCAAGTCCTACATGATGCACAAGCAAAGTGGGCCGACGACATCGAGGCGAGCTATGCAAAATGGCGTCAACAGGATGTACCGGACTACAAGCCAGTGTTTGGTTGGCCAGTCAAGAAGTTGGCTTAAGAAGAAAATGGACCTCAATCGAGGTCCATTTTTATTGCCACAGAAACTAGTTCTGAGTACCGAAGTTCTTGTAACGCTCGTTGAACTTCTCAACGCGACCAGCTGAGTCCATGATTCTCTGCTTACCTGTGTAGAACGGGTGAGACTCTGATGAGATTTCAACGTCGAATACTGGGTAAGAGTTTCCGTCTTCCCACTCAATTGTCTTGTTGCTAGTAACGGTTGAGCGAGTTAGGAAAGATACTCCTGATGCTAGATCACGGAATACTACTGTCTCGTACTTTGGGTGGATATCAGCCTTCATGAGAAAACTCTTTCAATTCAAAGGGATGTTGTGCTCTAAGCACTCTGTAAAGACTATACCAAAACAGGCCAGGTTCGCCAGTAGCTATTTGGCTCTAACGGCGAATCTTCCATATTGGAAGGCTACTTCTAGAGGCAGACCATAGGCTTCGCTCAGCTTTTCAGTGGTCAGAGTGTGGTTTATAGGTCCGCTGGCGATGATTCTGCCCTCATTCAGGACCAGAGCGTGAGTAAAACCAGCAGGTATTTCTTCCAGGTGGTGTGTCACCATAATGATGGCAGGAGCAGCTGGGTGGGACGCGTAACCGCTCAAGATCTTGATGGTGGCTTCTCTAGAGCCGATGTCTAAACTGGCCACAGGCTCGTCTAGTAGGAGTAATTCTGGATCTGGCATTACTGCTCTGGCGATCTGAACCCTTTTTCTCTCCCCATCGCTCAATGTGCCGAATGCTCGATCGGCGTATTCACTAAGGTGCCATTCTGTGAGCACTCGTCTAGCTCTTCGCTCATCAATATCTTCGTACATCTCTTTGAATCGACCGGTCACAGCGTATGAAGCGGTCATTACGGCGTCTAAAACAGTTTCTGAGTTAGGAATTCGACTTGCTATGGCAGTGGATGCAAAGCCAATACGAGTTCTTAGGTCAAAGACGTTTATCTCCCCTAGCGCCTCTCCTAAGACAGATGCAGAGCCAGAGCTTGGTTGCATTTGAGCCGCTGCAATCTTGAGAAGGGTAGTTTTACCCGCACCATTAGGACCAACAATGACCCAGCGTTCATTGTCCTTAACTGACCAGGTCACATCGCTCAAGATAGTTTTATCTGATCGCATAACCGAGACGTTGTTGAAAGACAGCACTTCATTCATAGGATTTCAGCCTAGGCTATGGAAAATGTATGACGTTGTGTGACACACAAACAGCTCATCAGCGCGTCGCTTGCGAAATAGGCAATAAGGTTTTCTTTATGAACCAAAGCCCTCGCCTTCTAGTCGTGCTCGACGTGGACTCAACGCTCATTGAGCAAGAAGTCATCGAGCTGCTAGCTGATTGCGCCGGCAAGAGGCAAGAGGTAGAGGCTGTAACAGAGCGGGCGATGTCCGGCGAACTTGATTTCGCAGCAAGTCTCAAGGCAAGGGTGAGTTATCTCAAGGGCTTACCCGAGAGTGTCATTCAGGAAACACTTGCTAAGTGCACTCCTACAAAAGGTGCCAAGGAGCTTATTGAAGCAGTTAAAGCTGCAGGCGGAAAAGTTGGAGCGGTCTCTGGTGGCTTCTCTCAACTTCTAGATCCAATTGCAAAGAGTATGAATCTAGATTTCTCTAGAGCCAATCAACTTGAAATTATCGATGGCATTCTCACCGGTGAAGTAATAGGAACCATCATTGACAAACCTGCTAAAGCTACTGCTCTCATCGAGTGGGCTAAAGCCTCTGGTATTGAACTTGAGAACACTGTTGCAATCGGTGATGGAGCGAACGACCTAGACATGATGGCTGTTGCCGGATTAAGCATTGGCTTCAATGCGAAGCCTCGAGTAAGAGCAGCGGCTGATTTGATTCTTGATTCTGGTGATCTCAGTGACGCTATTGCCATTATCGGACTTTAGTGACCAGTTGAATGTAGTCCACCGTCAACGTGGATAACCTCACCAGTTGTCTTTGGGAACCAGTCACTTAGTAGAGCAACAATTCCTCTAGCTGCTGGCTCAGTGTCTGATAGCTCCCAGTGAAGCGGAGCACGATCGACCCAGATGTCTTCCATGCTTGAGAAACCAGGAATGCTCTTACCCGCTGGAGTGCGAAGAGGTCCTGCAGAGATTAGGTTCACTCTGATGTTGTCCTTGCCAAGGTAGCGAGCTAGGTAACGAGAGGTTGATTCGAAGGCAGCCTTAGCAACACCCATCCAGTCGTATACAGGCCATGACACAGAAGCATCAAATGTTAGCCCTGCTACTGATGCGCCGTCTCTAAGAATTGGTTTCGCCGCCATTGTGATTGACTTCAGTGAGTAAGCAGAAACTTGAACAGCTGTAGCTACATCTGGCCACTCTGTCTCTAGGAAGTTACCGCCGAGTGCTGTGCCTGGTGCGAAAGCGATAGCATGAACGATTCCATCTAGATGTGGCAGGTGCTCTAACACTCTTGATGGAAGCGCAGCAAGATCTTCATCATTTGTTGCGTCAAGTTCAATCACTGCACATGGCTTTGGAAGTCTGAGAGCGATCTTCTCGGTGATGGCCATCATCCGACCATAGGAAGAAAGCACAATGTCGGCACCCTGTTCTTGAGCCAAGCGAGCAACGGTGAAAGCGATAGATGCTTCAGTTAATACTCCGGTGATAAGAAGTTTCTTGCCTTCTAGAATTCCCATTATTAGTTGATCTTTCTGATTGGTTTATCTTGACTGTCTAATTCTGCCAGCATGTTGGTTGAAATCGGTTTAGTGTCCCATGCCAAGTCCGCCGTCAACAGGTATGACAGCTCCTGAAATGTAGGCAGCGTCATCGCTGGAAAGCCAGACAACCACCTTTGCAACCTCTTCAGGAGATGCAAAGCGACCAGCAGGAATCTTGGACTTGTATTGGTTCTGAACTTCTTCGCTTAATTCAGCAGTCATGTCTGTGTCTATGAAGCCAGGGGCCACTACGTTTGCGGTTATTCCCCTGCCACCAAGTTCGCGTGTCAAAGATCTTGCCATTCCCACTAATCCACTCTTAGCTGCAGAGTAATTGACTTGACCAGCACTACCTAATAGTCCGACAACTGAGCCGATGAAGATTACCCTTCCAAACTTGGCTTTCATCATGCCTTTAGTTGCTCTTTTCAAAACTCTGAAAGAACCTGTGAGGTTAGTGTTTAGGACATCTTCGAAGTCTTCATCAGTCATTCTCATCAGCAGAGTGTCTCTGGTAATCCCAGCGTTGGCGACCAGGATCTCAACAGGTCCCAGCTTCTCCTCGATTTCCGCAAAGGCAGCATCCAAAGATGCAGGATCAGTTACGTCTGCTTTCACACTAAGTGAACCAGTTGGGCCCTCACCACTTCGAACAGTAACCGCAACGCGGTGTCCTGCTTTTATGAATTCCTCGGCAATAGCCTTACCGATGCCTCGGTTTCCGCCGGTTACTAAAACAGTTCTTGAAGTTGACATCTGGTTTCGCCTTCTGAAATAACTAGGTGATAATTGCTAGTGAGCACCACAAGTCTATATCTGGCTTTGATTAGTGTGCTCAAGGTTAGGAACCTAAAAATTGTCTAAAGCTCAGTCGGTTACTTCCATTGAGGTTTCCCCTGAAGATGGCAATGATTATCAGGGTTGTCTGTGTCATCTTGGCAGTTTTAGTGCCACTAGGTTGGCTCACCGTTCTCTTCGCCTCTGGAGCCATCTTCCTGCCCTATTTCGCGGTCGTAATAGCAAATGCCCAAGGAAATAGTTCTGCAAGCTCCAAGAAGTCCGCTGAAGCTCCAACTATCAGTATTTCTGCCGAGTCTTTTAAAGCTGCAAAGAATAAGAATGAAGACGACAAGTAAACCTATAAAGAGTTGGTTCAGTTGGGCACTTTTAGTGGTGTCCTTCACTGTTGCCTGCTGGTTCTTGTCGCAATGGCAGTTTGATAGACAAGCTGAAGTTGTCGCCAAGAACAATCTGATCGAGGCTAACTACAACGCTGAATCAAAATCGCTGAATGAG
>JBEDBW010000068.1:0-4763 GCA_041177045.1 Actinomycetota bacterium
TTGGTGCGCCCAACAGCTCTTGTCATGGGTCTCTTCTCATTCCTCAGCGCTTGGAATGATTTCCTCTGGCCACTACTTGTATTAAATACTCCAGAGAACTTCACTGCACAGGTTGCTGTGAACCAGTTGAAGAGTAGTTATGCGATTGACTATGCATTGAACATGGGTGGAGCATTCCTTTCAACAGCTCCTCTACTAGTTCTGTTTATCTTTGTTGGTAGAAGACTTGTTCGTGGAGTTATGGATGGGGCTGTGAAGGGTTAATCATGAGTTTTCCAGAAGATTTCAACTGGGGTTCCGCCACAGCCTCTTACCAAATTGAAGGTGGCTTCAACGATGGTGGTCGCTCACCAAGCATCTGGGACACATTCTCAAAGACTCCAGGCAAAGTAGTCAACGGTGACACCGGTGATGTTGCTTGTGATCACTACCACCGCTATCCAGAAGACATCAAGATCATGAAAGATCTTGGTATTCAGTCTTACCGTTTCTCTCTTGCATGGCCACGAATCATTCCTAATGGCACAGGTGCTACTAACAAGCATGGAATTGATTTCTATGACCGTTTGATTGATGGACTGCTAGAAGCTGGTATTCAACCAACAGCTACTTTGTATCACTGGGACTTGCCACTCGCAGACTATGCAACTGTTGCTGCAGAAGCTTTTGGTGACCGAGTTGCTAACTGGATCACAATCAATGAGCCATGGTGTGTGACTTGGCTTGGACACTTCGTTGGTGTTCACGCTCCTGGTCTAAAGGATTTGGAAACTGCTGTTGCAGTTGCCCACCACACTGCTTTAGCTCACGCTGAGGCCACACGTGCCCTTCGTGCGGTTAGACCTGAGATTCGCAGCGGTATTACTTTGAACATGACTAACTACCGCATTGATGACGAGAACAACTCAGAATTACAAGAACTTCGTAACTACTGGGACTCAAACATCAACAAGTGGTGGATGGATGCTCAGCTACACGGAAGCTATCCTCAGAACCTAGTTGAACTTTATGGCGACAAGCTATCTAAGGTCGTAAAGCCAGGGGACATGGAAGCTTTGAAGATTGATAGCGAATTCCTTGGCATCAACTACTACTCAGACTCGTTCCTAAACACTCCAACTGCAGAGCAGGTAGAGAAGAACGAAGGAACCTTCGCTTTCCCAATCAACTCAGATGGAACTCCTCCGGGACCTCTTACTGACATGGGCTGGCCAATCACCCCAACCGGTCTAACCGATCTTCTTGTTCGTATTCACAAGGACTGGCCTGAGATTCAAGACATCGCAATCACCGAAAACGGTGTTGCCTATGGTGACGAGCCTGATGAAAAGGGCGAAGTCAACGATGACCGCAGAGTCGATTACTTAGTGAACCACCTTGCTGCTGTTAGCGATGCTATCGATCAGGGCGTTCCCGTTAAGAGCTATTACTACTGGTCACTGCTAGATAACTTTGAGTGGGCTGAAGGGTACGCGAAACGATTTGGTATCGTTTTTGTCAATTTTGAAACATTACAGAGAATTGTGAAACTTTCTGGAAGCGTTTACAGTAAAGTTATTGCGACGAACGGAAAGTCGCTAGAGGTTCTCACTAAGAAGTAGACCCAACAGGTAAGAGGGAGGTTGCAAGGATGGTTCCTAATCCACGCCCTACTTATACCGTTATCGCCAAAACAGCTGGCGTCTCAGAAGCAACAGTCTCTCGAGTACTAAATGGCGATGAGAGCGTCCACCCAGACAGAGCTAAACGAGTTCATGAAGCAGTTGAGAATCTTGGCTACCGAAAGAACAGAGTGGCTTCAGCCCTTGCATCAGGTAGATCTGGGCTTATCGCAGTTGTAATTGATGATGATTTATCTGTGTTCAGCGACCCATTCTGGGGAACAGTAACCTCTGGGGTAAGCCGAATTCTCTCAGAGAACGGCATCCACACTGTATTGATGGTTTCCCCTGTTGGCTCAGCGGATGGCGGTGTTGCCCACTATCTAAAGTCAGGTGAAGTTGATGGAGCTATCTTCTTCGTCCTACACAGCGATGCCTTGGTAAATAACCTCAAGAAGACCGGGCTTCCGATGGTTATCGCTGGCACCCCACACTCAAGCCTTGACATACCGTTTGTGGATACTGACAACTTCGGTGGAGCATATGCAGCTACTAAGCACCTAATCAATGTGGGCTGCAAGAAGATCGGCATTATCACAGGTGACATTGGAACAACCGCTGCTAAGCAGCGTCTTGACGGCTACCTCCAAGCCTTCAGAGAAACAGGGCATGTTCCTGCCAAAGGTTTGATTTGTGAAGGTGACTACTCACTTGAGAGCGGTATGGAGAACACCAGGAAGCTGTTGAGAGATCATCCAGATGTTGACGGCATCTTTGCAAGTAATGACCTAATGGCAGCTGGAGCAGTCACAGTATTGCAAGACATGGGCAAACTCGTTCCTGACGACATCAAGATAGTTGGCTTTGACGATGCCCTTATTGCTCAAACAACCAGACCTGCTCTAACAACAATCCGCCAGGATGTAGTTGCACTGGGTGAAGCAGCAGGAAGATTGATGATCGCTCAACTAGACGGTGAAGATGTTCAACCGTTCATCACAACCACAGAGCTCATCATTCGCGGTAGTGCTTAGATAACAAATTGGTAACTACCCGCGAAACCGCTTTCACGAGTTCTTTCTCTCGGCTAATCTGAAAACAGGAAGTGTGTGCGCACTCCGAAAGATATTGGAGTTTTGCGCACCCGTTTAAATTCCCTCATCCTTCGGTCACACATTCCGGCCTAAATGAAGGAATAAAAATGAGTGTAAAGACCAACAAACTAATCGCATTTGCATCCACTGCTTTGCTTTCTATTGTCGGCGTAGGTGCAATCTCAACCCCAGCTCATGCTGCGGCCTGCCCTTACCCAGTTGAGAACCAGGCAAGCAACGACAAGCCGAAGTACAACATTCGCTTGATCAGCCCTTCTCTAACTGACGACAACTCAATCCGTCGCTACGACTTCGAATCTCAGTTCACTATGGACTGTGACTGGTTCGGTGTTGGTATGCGCTTCAACCAGGTCTATGTTCCATTTGGTCTTCGTACCAACCTAGTTTTCCAGGCAACCACACCAACAGGTGCTCCATATGCCAACGCAACAGTTACTCTTCGTGCTAACAAGGGTTACTCAAACTCAAACGCAGCTGTGAAGGTTAACGGCATCAAGGCAAGACCTGCTCCATCTAACGCATCTGATGGTGCCAACATCATCGGAAAGACAGACGCTAACGGAGTTGTGAACTTTGTTGTTCAGTCACCAACTGACTGTGAAGAGTATGGCGGTGTATTGCCAGATGCTCCATCTAGCCAAAGTGCAAACACTCCTAATGACGACAACGCTGATCCAACCACTGACTGCTTCAGCCAGTTCTTACCAAGCATCACCGGTGAGAAGACTGACTCAGCAGACTTCGTTGAGTTTCACTACTACAACTCAACAGGTATGGACTTCGCTGCAAGCGATGCAAGCATTTCACTTCTTGCACCGACTCTAAGAGCAGTTGAAAGCGAAGCTGGTAAAGCAAACGCTCTTGAGAGCAATGGAATTCTTCAGGCTTACGCTCCTATCGGATCAAAGACTGTAGTTGCATTCCAGGCATTGAAGGCTAACGGTTCATACGCTATGAACCAGCCTGTGACGGTTCGAATCAACTTGGCTAACTCAGGAGCTAAAGCAAAGGTTGCTGCAGGAATCTTCTCTGCAACAGGTTTCGTTACTGCACTGCCTGCCAACGCCACGAAGACAGCTGAAGATCAGCTTGTTCTAACTGGAACAACAGACGCCTTTGGTGTTGTTGCATTCAGCCTCAACAACTCAGACACAGTTGCAGGTGCTCCGCCAAAGACATCAACAACTGCTATTCCAGCTGGTTCTAAGTTCTCAAGAATCTCTGCTGAAATCACTGGCAAGGTAAACACAGGTTCTCCAGTTGAGTTCCACTACTACAAGCCAATCCCACCAACAGTTATTGCTGCAGCTGCTGCAGGTCGAAAGATCAGCGTGACTCTTAGCTATGCAAAGGGTAAGAAGTCTTCAATCACCATCACTGGTTTGAAGGCAGCTTCTGTGACTCCAACTGTTGACAAGAAGGTTTACACATACGTAGTCAAGGCTGGAAAGATTACCGTGAAGGTAGTTTCAAACGGAAAGACACTGACAAAGGTTTTCACAGTCAAGTAATTCTCCAAGTTAGTAGAAAAGCCGGTCACTTCTAAAGTGACCGGCTTTTCTAATAGCCGAGCAACATAGCTCGAACGCTACTCAGTCAAGAAAAATTCGACTTCCGTCAGTGTATTCATTCAGGAACATGTTTAGACTCCCGAGTCTATAATTGGGCCAAGGGTGTATTTGCAGACAGGAGAAAAGCAACATGGCAGACAATCAACAAGAAGAATTTGGTAGCGATTGGATTCTAAGCCCGGTGGAATTTAGCCAACTGGATTCTCAACAAACTGATGTGCGAACAAGGTTTCAGTTCTCGGACCTAGTTACGGATTCAACGTTATTGGAAGGAGTTCCAGAAGAACGAATTTGGTCTCTCCTTGGGGACGTCGATGAGGAGATGCCTTATGACGGCATGATCGGTGTCTACGCGTGGCTAGAACCAGCGTGCGTAATTGAAAAACAGGGTTGGGATGTAAGAGGTTGGCTCATTGCAGAAACCCCTAGAACAAGTCCAGAGGAAAGAGTAGCTTTGAATGCTGCAATCACTTGTC
>JBEDBW010000069.1:0-4174 GCA_041177045.1 Actinomycetota bacterium
AGAGCGTAGATTCCAATCAATCCAGGTTAACGAGCCAAGCGTTCCGCAGACAATCAACATCTTGAAGGGTCTTCGTGATCGCTACGAAGCACACCACAAGGTATCAATTACCGATGGTGCAATTGTTGCTGCAGCAAAGCTTGCAGACAGATACGTATCTGACCGCTACCTTCCAGACAAGGCAATTGACCTAATCGATGAAGCAGGAGCAAGACTTCGTCTATCTATTCTTTCTTCACCTCCAGAGCTACGTGAACTTGAAGAGAAGATTGCTGGTGTTCGTGTTGACAAAGAGAAGGCAATTGATTCTCAGGATTTCGAAGGTGCAGCAAAGCTTCGTGATTCAGAGAAGAAACTAATCTCTGAAAGAGCGAAGCTAACTAAGCAGTTCCGTTCAGGAAATGTTGCCGCACACGGTGTTGTTGACGAAGGACTGATTGCTGAAGTTCTAGCTGCTGCTACCGGTATCCCGGTATTCAAGCTAAGCGAAGAAGAGTCAGCCAAGTTGATCTTCATGGAAGCAGAACTACACAGAAGAGTTATTGGTCAGAAGAAGGCTGTTGACTCTATCTCTAAGGCAATCCGTCGTCAGCGTGCTGGCTTGAAGGACCCTAACCGTCCTTCAGGTTCATTCATCTTCGCTGGTCCTACCGGTGTTGGTAAGACAGAGCTTGCTAAGGCTTTGGCTGCATTCCTATTCGAAGACGAAGGTGCTTTGATCTCACTAGACATGAGCGAGTACGCAGAGAAGCACACTGTCTCTAGATTGTTCGGTGCTCCTCCGGGCTACGTTGGATTCGATGAAGGTGGTCAGCTAACTGAGCGCGTTCGTCGCAAGCCATTCAGCGTTGTTCTATTCGATGAGATCGAAAAAGCTCACCCAGATATCTTCAACTCTCTATTGCAGATTCTTGAAGAGGGTCGTCTAACCGATGGTCAGGGGCGTGTCGTTGACTTCAAGAACACAATCATCATCATGACCACCAACTTGGGAAGCAAGGACATCTCTAAGGGTGCTCTTGGCTTCAACCTTGAAGGTGACCAGAAGAATGACTTTGACCGCATGGCTGCCAAGGTAAACGATGAACTAAAGAAGCACTTCAAGCCTGAGTTCTTGAACCGTGTTGATGATGTCATCGTCTTCCCTCAGCTATCTAAGCCTGAATTGCTGGAGATTGTTGACCTATTCATCAAGAAGCTAAACGTGCGCCTAGAAGAGAGAGACATCACTCTTACTCTTACAACAGCTGCGAAAGAGCGCTTGATTGAGCTAGGTTACGACCCAGCACTGGGTGCTAGACCACTTCGTCGAGCAGTTCAGCGTGAAATCGAAGACCAGATCTCTGAGAGCATCTTGCAGGGTGTCATCAAGAATGCAAGCGATGTTGTTGCCGACTTAGTTGGCGGAGAATTCATCTTCACGTCTAATGTGAGAGAGATTGCTACTATTTAGCAATGCCCCACAAAGATTTCATTCTCAGACCTGCTAGAACCAGCGACATCGTTGCCATTCAGGCAATGCGTGCTCCGCTAGTTGATACCAACGTCTTACTTCAGCATCAGCTGGTATCTCTCTATGAACGTGTCCAGGAGTTCGTGGTTGCTGAAAGCAAAGATGGCCGCATTCTTGCAGCCGGTGCCCTTCACGTTATGTGGGGGGACTTAGCTGAAGTTAGATCACTGGTAGTTGACCAGAGCGCTAGAGGCATGGGTCTTGGTAAAGAGATTGTTGAAGCCCTTGTTGAGCGTGCATATACATTAGGCATCAAGAGAGTCTTCTGCCTAACCTTCGAGGTCGACTTCTTTGTCCGCTGCGGCTTTGACATCATTAGCGACGTCCCAGTAGATGAGGCCACTTTCAATCAGATGGTTCAGTCTGCCGATGATGGTGTTGCCGAGTTCTTGGATCTAGCCAGAGTGAAGCAAAACACACTAGGCAACACCCGCATGCTTCGCTTGCTATAGCAAACTCGCTGGCAAACTTGTCTTATGTTTGCAAGATATCCTTCCCCTTTAGAGCTACTCATTAGACGACTAGTATTTCTAGCCATTGTTATTGGTTTGATCTGGGGTCTAATCGCCTTGGTCACTGGCTTCTTCGGGTGGGTTGGTTCAATCTTTAATCCAAACCAGCCACCCACAATCGTGGCTGGTGCTGATTGTCAATCCCAGCAGTTGAGTATCGAAGCCCATGTTGGAACCGAACAAGCGCAAGAACAACTAGCTTTCAATCCAGATGACACTCCTTACATCTGGTACTCAGTGACAAACATTGGAAGCGTTGAATGTAAATTCAACGTTGGCTCTGACGTTACTTTCTACAAGATCACCAGTGGAACAGATGTTGTTTGGAACTCTAAAGACTGCAACACCCCGCGCTCTTCAGCAGAACCAATTCTCCTATTGCCAAACAAAGAGGTAGCTGCCCCAGCAGGTGGTTGGGACAGAGTTAGATCTGGCGATGCGGGATGTGCTGCTAAGGACGGATTGCCTGGTGTGACAGCTGATGGAGCTAGTTACATCTTGGAAGCTGAAGTAAATGGAATTCTCAGTACCAACAAGCCTCAGTTTGTGTTGAACTAGTCCTATGACACAAACAGTTGCATTCCTAGGGACCGGCTCAATGGGCTCGGCAATCCTTAACGGCATGATTCAAAATGGAACTAAAGGTTCTGATATTCGGGCAACAACTAAAACAGTTGCTAGCTCAGAAGAACTTGCGGCTAAGTATGGTTTGTCCGCTTTTGCTACCGATCATCAACCAAATGCCAATTCACTTGCAGTTGAAGGTGCTGACATTGTCTTGGTTGCAGTGAAGCCTGCCTATGTAGTTGAAGTACTTGATGAAGTACGAAATGTCATCTCTAAAGATGCTCTAGTTATCTCTGTTGCAGCAGGTGTTGAGATCAAGACTATGGAGGCTCATCTACCTGAGAGCGTTGCTGTTGTTAGAGCAATGCCTAATACTCCAGCGCTTATTCAACAAGGTGTTACTGGCATCTCCGCTGGAAGCAGAGTGTCAACAGAACAACTAGCAGTTGCTGTTTCACTATTCGATGCAGTTGGTAAGACTCTCGTTATCCCAGAAGAGCAGATTGATGCTCTATCAACTATCTCTGGATCAGGTCCTGCTTATGTGTTCTACTTCATCGAAGAATTTATCAAAACTGCTCTAAGCCATGGCTTTAGCCAAGAAGACGCTTACCTAATGGTTTCTCAAACATTCTTAGGAGCAAGTGAACTACTAGTTCAACAACAGGGAGACCCTGCGGAACTCAGAAGACAAGTCACTAGCCCTAATGGCACAACCATGAAGGCTATTGCTGTGTTGCAAGAGGGCAATCTTCATGACCTATTCTTGAAAGCAACAAGCGCAGCGTTAGCTCGCGCTAAAGAAATAGCCCAGGAGCAAAAATAATGACTGATGTATTCGACGCTTTAGCTGATAAGAACCGCCGCAGCATTCTTGAATTAGTTGCTGCTTCTGAGTCATTGACTACATCTGCTCTGGTAACCAAGACCAAGCTTTCAGCAACAGTTCTTGAGAAGCACCTAAAGGTTTTGGTTGAAGCAGAGCTTCTAACTGCTGTTACAAAAGGTAAGACCAGCACTTACACACTAAACAAAACAGGTTTAGGCGAAGCTGCTAAATGGTTTGGAAAGTTTGGGTCAGCTTTTGCATCAGCTCAAGCTGATCAGTTAGGTGAAAACATTGGAAACCTATTGTCTTCAGCAGCGGACTGGCTAGAGAAACGCGTTGGAGCAAGAATCAACTTAGACATTGATCCTGAGCAAGCAGGAAGAGAGTTAGGTAAGAAACTCTCTGATGCTAAACGCGAAGCCACAGTAAAAGTTGGGGACGCAACAGTAAAAGTAAAAGTTGCTGCGAAGAAGGTAACTACAAAAGTTACAGCTAAGAAAACTCCTGCTAAGAAAGCACCGGCTAAGAAAGCTCCAGTTAAGGCCGCAGCAACAAAAAAGCCAGTAGCAAAGAAACCTGCTGCCAGAAAACCTAAGGCTTAGCGTCTATCTCTGCAACCAGTGCAGTTACTAGATCTTTGATCTTGTCTCTGATAGGTCTAACAGATTCAACACCTAAACCAGCTGGGTCATCTAACACCCAGTCCAAATAAGTCTTGCCTGGGAACCATGGGCATTCATCTCCACATCCCAT
>JBEDBW010000070.1:0-5736 GCA_041177045.1 Actinomycetota bacterium
GGCGGTCAATGGAACTTTGATCAAGACAACAGGCTTCCACCACCTAAGAACTACACCTGGCCTGCATACCTTGAGCAAGACAGAGACTCAATAGATCTTGAAGTTGCTAAAGAACTTGGCCTCGAGGTTTCAACCACTTGGGCAACCACAAGAGCAGGAGCAATAGCTCAGCTCAAGCACTTCCTAAAACACCACATGAATGCGTTCGGTCCTTATGAAGATGCTGTTGCTAAAGACAACTGGGCTATGCACCACTCACTGATTAGTCCTTATCTGAACAACGGGTTACTGCATCCAGCAGAAGTGATTTCAGAAACAATTAAGGCTTATGAAAAGAATGATTATGCAATTCAGTCTGTTGAAGCATTCATTCGACAAGTAATTGGCTGGCGTGAATACGTCAATGGAATGTATTGGTTCTTAGGTTACGAATATCGTGAACTAAATGCATTGAAAGCAAACAGAACTTTGCTCACAGTATTCAAGAACTCAAAAGCTACCTCTATGAACTGTGTTCAAGGTGTTGTTGGAGATATCGAGAAACGTGCTTGGACACATCACATTCCAAGGCTCATGATTCTTAGTAACTTGGCACTAATTACTGGAGTGAATCCTCAAGAGTTCTTGGACTGGATGAGAGAGAACTTCATTGATGCAACTGAATGGGTAATGGTTCCAAACATTATTGGTATGGGCACATATGCAGATGGCGGAAAGCTCATGACTAAGCCATATCCAGCAGGTGGTGCTTACATCTCTCGAATGACCGAGTTCTGTAAAACATGTGTTTATGACCCTAAGAAGAGATCAGGTGATGATGCTTGCCCTTTCTCAACTCTTTACTGGGACTTCTTAGATAGACATAGAGAAACATTCAAGATGAATCACCGTATGGCTCAGCAGCTCAAAGGTTTAGACCGTCTATCTGATCTTGAGGAACTAAGAGAGCGAGCCAAGGTAGTTCTAAAGGGCCTAGATAGAGGAACCATCTAGCCCTTTATCTAGCCTTGAGTTAGTCTTTAGATATGCAAGCAAAGCCTTTACTGATCTTTGACGGGGATTGCGGGTTCTGTACAACAGCAACCAATTTCATTCTCAAACACACAACAACGCCGATTGAGGCAACTCCTTTTCAGTTCATAGATCCAGCCGTGCATGGGCTAACTCTTGAACAAGTACAGGCAAAGGTCTATCTAGTTGTTGATGGCAAGAACTACGCAGGTCATGAAGCATTTGCGAATCTCTTCAAAATCCAAAACAATGTTTTCCTTAGAGCTTATGGAAATCTGATTTTGGTCCCACCATTTGTTTGGTTAGCTAAGCCAGGCTATTCACTGGTTGCTAAGTACCGTCAGAAGTTACCTGGGGGAACCCCTGCCTGCAAGATGCCTAGATGATGAAGTTAATCTCTAAACTGCTGCTCACGCTGATTTTGATTGTCAGCTTCGCTTCTGAGTCACCAAGCTTTGCAGACGTAAATGATTTCTCCTTTGAAAGCTTTGACGCAACTTACGAGATATCGGTAGACGAATCCAAAGAGAACCGAACGGAAATGGTTGTCACTGAAAAGTTGGTGGCTCTCTTCCCAATGGTTGAGCAGAACCGTGGAATAAGAAGAAGTATTTACCAAGTCTTTCCTGGCCTTATTGAGATCATTTCCGTTACTGATGACCTAGGACAACCTAGAGAGTATGAAAGCGCCCAAGAAGAGGGGTTTTTGAACCTCGCCATAAAAGCTAGCGATGGCTCATACGTGCTTGGGAAGCAAACCTACATAATCAAGTACAAGCAATATTGGGTAATCAATGATTTTGACAGTGGCAAAGGGGTCAACGAGTTTTACTGGGATATCAACGGTAACGGGTGGCTTCAAAGTTTTGGCAGCGTTTCAGCAACTGTAATTCTCAACCCACTGCTCACAAAAAACGTAATTCCAAAATCAATGCGATGCT
This sequence comes from Actinomycetota bacterium, assembly GCA_041177045.1. Taxonomy (GTDB): domain Bacteria; phylum Actinomycetota; class Actinomycetes; order Actinomycetales; family Microbacteriaceae; genus Rhodoluna. Next base: position 1,953 of record JBEDBW010000070.1, read on the forward strand.
ACGAAGGTGATTCCGGATCTACGGGATCTTGCAATGTGACTCAACCGAGTGAAAATACATACAAGTTCAGCTCAGTCGACTTAGGTCCTGGAGAGACTCAGACCATTGCGATTGGATTCAATCGTGATGTTGCCAATACCGATGGCCCACAGGCTGTAAATAGCTCTAGCTGGCCAGGATTCTTATTGTCTCTATTTGCACTAATCGCGATATTGATTTGGGCCATCTATTATCGTGTTACCCAACTTAGAAATCTTGGTAAGGCATCCGCCATCATCCCTCAGTATCAGCCTCCTAGAGAACCAGATTTAGCGGTGTCAGCTCTTGTCTCTAGAAAGATAGGTAACCTAAATCAGGCCAGCGTTATTGAGTTAGCAGTTAAGAAGTTGATTGAAATTCAACAGGTTCAAGAATCTAAGGATGGAAGCTTTATTCTGAGAAGAACCTCAGTGAAGGCAACAAATTCAAATCACACAGATCTACTAGTTGCCCTTGGCCTGGCTGCAGCTGGAGATGAAGTAAATCTCTCAAGCGACATGGATGCTAAAAACCAAGCCACTTTATCAACCAACCTCGTAAAGCTCAGAGCCAAAATAGTTCGGCAGGTGAACTCTGGAGGATACTTCAAAAAGAGAGCCTTGGGAATTCCCGCTCTTGTATTTCTAGCTGCACTCGCATCCCTTATGGGGCTAACTGCGTTCGCAGTTGCTGTTGATGCAGAAAGCGTTTCCTTTTTAACTATAATTCCTATACTTCTGGGAATCCCTTACCTAGTTCTCTACTGGTTAATCCTTTCTAAGCGAGTGCTAACTGCTAAGGGAGCGGAAGTTGACTCCTATCTCAAGGGCATGGAAATGTATATCGAGCTTGCTGAGAAGGATCGTTTAGATTTTCTTCAGTCCCCCAAAGGTGCAGGGCTAAAGTCTTCAGAGATTGAAGGAAGAACTGTTTTGAAGCTCTACGAGGAAGTATTGCCCTGGGCTATCCTTCTGGGGCTCCATAACCAATGGAACGCGGTTCTAAACAATCTCTATGTAAAGGATTCAGCGCCGGTTTGGTTTGTTGGAGCACCTGTATTCTCTGAGAGCTTCTCAAGCCTTGATCGAATTCTTGCCCAGTCACTAAGCGTTGATTCATCAGGTGGTTCTGGTGGAGGCGGCTCTGCAGGTGGTGGCAGCGGAGGCGGAGGCGGAGGGGGAATCTAGTAACTACTTCTTGTAGGCAAGTAGTTTTTCTAGTTCACCAAAAATCTCTAAGGCAGCAGCTGTCCCAGTTCCAGAAACAATCTGCTTTCCGTTGTTGTCAGTGAGAGTGATCTCAACTGTCGAATCCATAGTCTCTTCAACTCTTCTATGCATGTTCTTATGAAGAGGTGCATGAAGTAGACCACCACGGGTTCTTTCGGCTTTCAGATCCAGTGTTCCATCTGGACCAGTTACCTTCCAGTAGACGTGAGTGTCATCAACCCTTAGCTCTAATTCCTTAGCACCGTTATAGGTAGTCCAGCTATATAGCTTTCCCTCATGCATAAGACCCATGATGAAACCTCTGAAGGACTTACCAATCCAGGGAATGATTGCACAAGATGCAATTAGAGATGTTTCATTGTTGAAATCAAAGTGATTGGTTTGCATCCAGATATAGCCAGAAGGGAAACCTTTTCCCCAATCTGTTTCTATGTAGCCTTTGCCGTTAGAGAAAGATTGTTCTTTGCCTTCAACATTTAGTAAACCTTCCAGTTGATGACCGAAGCTAACAATGCCGTGGAAGCATTCCATGAAGGGAACTAGTCCATACCAACCCATGATGCCTGGACTTCTAAGAGTTACTGGCCATGGAACAAATGGTGTTGTTATTGAGATAGTTCCTTGAAGTTGAGGAAGATCAAGTCTTACTTCAGTTTCACTAAAGAAGTTGTTTCCTATTTGAACTTCAAACTTGTCAGGTGCTGCTTTGAACACAGAGCTATCAAATGAGTGAAACCAGCTACGACCTGTTGAACCATCAAGAACTTGAATAAAGGCTTCATCTTTGCTTTGACGTTCATTGCTGTCAGCTTTATCAATGCCCTTAAAGATGCCTGGGATAACAGCCCATCTTTGAGAGAGATCAGCTGAGACTAACTTCACATACCAGCCTTCAAAGAAAGGGCTGGCCTTTCCTTTACCGTGGAAGGCTTCGGGGTGTTTAACACCTTCAAGGAAACTCATGGGGCTCTGCATACTTTGATGCTATCTCTTGAGAGGCTTGCGTTAACCTTGATGTATGAAACCTGTCCAAATCTCAAAAGAAGTAGCCGCTGCTCTAGATGCAGGTAAACCAGTTGTAGCCCTAGAGTCAACCATCATCTCTCATGGATTACCAAGACCTCAGAACCTAGCTGCTGCTATTGAATTTGAAGACATTCTTAGAGAGCAAGGTGTAACTCCAGCAACTATTGCCATCTTGGATGGAGTTCCTCAGATTGGTTTGGATTCAGTTGGTGTTGAACGTATTGCTAATGAAGACCTAGCCAAGGCAAGCGTTAGAGATATTCCTATCCTCGCTGCTCGTAAAGAAAGCGGAGCAACTACTGTTGCTGCTACAGCTCACCTGGCTTCTCTTGCTGGTATCCGAGTCTTTGCTACCGGTGGTCTAGGTGGAGTTCACAGAGGTGCTAACACAACATTCGATGAGTCAGCAGACCTTTCTACTCTTGCTGTTACACCTATTACTGTGGTCTGTGCTGGTGTGAAGTCAGTACTAGATATTTCAGCAACTCTAGAAAGACTGGAGTCCCTTTCTGTTCCAGTAATCGGTTGGCAGACAAAAGAGTTCCCAGCATTCTGGCTAAACCAATCAGGTCTTCAGATCGACTGGTCACTGGACACTACAGATCAGATTGCTCAGGCTATGAAGGCTCAAGATGAGCTCGGTCACAACCAGGGAATCGTTATTGCCAACCCAATTCCATTGAACCTGCAATGGGATCCAGCAGAACACGACCGCGTTCTACAGATTGCATTCAAGGCAGCAGATGCTGCTGGTGTTCACGGTAAAGCGGTAACACCTTTCCTACTTGGATTCATTGTTGAAGAGTCAAAGGGTAGAAGCCTTGAGGTGAATCTTGATCTTGCTAGAAACAACGTGAAGCTTGCTGGACAGATTGCTACATCTTGGTCGAAAGTGAACTAGTGGAAAGAGTTCTTGTTATTGGCGATGTCATTGATGACATCATTGTTGTTCCTGAGGGACAGGTAAGAGCCAATACAGATACCAATGCACAGATCACACAAACTCTTGGTGGGTCAGCTAGCAACATGGCTAGCTGGGCTTCTCATGAAGGAGCAGAGGTAACTTTCATCGGTTGTGTTGGTGCCTCAGATGCAGATCGAGTTACTAAAGAGTTTGAAAGCTTTGGCGTTCATGCTCAATTGCAAACAAGTGAAAAGCTAAAGACCGGATCACTTGTTGTTTTGGTTGAAGGTGCTTCAAGAAGCATGCTCACCGATAGGGGGGCAAACAAAGAGTTAGCTCTTGAAGAGCTAACTATTGATTACCTTAGTGATTTCTCTTATGTGTTTCTATCTGGCTACACACTCTTTGGTAGATCAGAAGCAGAGATCAAGAACTTTATTTTTAGAGTTCAAGATGCTGGAGCACTACTTGCAATAGATCCTGGTTCAACCGGATACATAAAAGACTTTGGTGTTGAACTATTTAAGTCATGTGTAAATGGTGTGGACATTCTTCTGCCTAATGAAGAAGAGTTTGAACTTCTATCTTCAGAACCGTCACACATCAC
>JBEDBW010000071.1:0-4123 GCA_041177045.1 Actinomycetota bacterium
TTTGTAGCATCAACTAGTTCTCGGTATGCCTTAGGTGCAATGTTTGCTGTAACACCAATAAGACCAGTTGCACCTAGAGAAATATGAGGCAACACGTTGCTGTCATCGCCAGAGAAGTAAATCAAATCTGTTTCGTTTAGAACTCTAGAAACTTGAGCAAAATCACCCTTGGCATCTTTGATAGCCACAATGTTTGGGTGCTTAGCTGCACGAAGAATAGTTTCAAACTGAATTGGAATACCGGTTCTACCTGGGATGTCATAAAGAATTACTGGAAGATCAGTTGCATCAGCAATCATTCTGAAGTGGGTTAGTACGCCAGCCTGAGTTGGCTTGTTGTAGTAAGGGGTGACAATCATCACACCGTCTGCTCCAGCTGCTTCGCTTGCCTTGTAAAGCTGAATGGCGTGGGCTGTTTCGTTAGCTCCACCACCGGTAATGATCTTGGCTCGGCCAGCAGAAACGCTCTTGCCAACCTTGACCAACTGCAGTTTCTCAGCATCGGTTAGTGTGCTGGTCTCACCTGTTGTGCCTGTAACAACAACACCATCAGCCCCATTGGAGATCACATAATCAATGTGCTTTTCGGTGGCAGCCCAGTCAACTTCACCCTCAGGGGTCATAGGAGTAACAAGAGCAACAAGTACCTGGCCAAATAGGCCTTTATCTTTTTCTGACATAAATAAAGATTAGTGGGCGAAAGATGGCCAATCGCTATAAATCTGTGGAGGTATCTCCCCTTTTGGCGGTTTCTCAACAGTCATGGGGCGAACGTAATGAATCGCAATACTTGAACAGGAGCAGCAATGACGGCTTATTCTTGGATTATGCCCCTTGACCAGAGATTTCTAGCACTTGCTGGATTAGTGCTGCTGGCTTCTTTATTTGGGCTCTTAATTATCTCTATGTCTGGGAAAGCTCGCAGGATCAAAAATGGCGAGCAGGTTGCTTTGTCTGAAATAAGGGCAACAAAGAACGGCAAACCAGTGACAAAGCTTGGAAAGGACATTACCCTTCTGCAGTTTTCTAGCGACTTCTGCTCTAGCTGCAAGCAGACATCGAATCTTTTGGAAAGTGTTGAGAAATCTCGAGAAGGATTGCTTCATATTGACCTAGACATCTCAAACAGACTCGATCTTGCAAAAACCTTTAGCATTTTGCAAACCCCAACCATTTTGGTCCTCAATTCCAGAGGAGTAGTAATCTCCAGAATTGTCGGAGCACCTAAGCTATCGACAATTGAAACAGAAATAGAAAGATTGGTGAAAAATGGCTCTAAGTAAAATTGACCCACGCGGCCCAAGATTCGGAGCAACAATCACAAGTGTTCTGATGCTCGTAGTTATCTACTTCGCAATGGAAGAAGCTACTTTTTCAATTGCGGTTTTGATTGTTGCAATTGTCACTGGGCTATTTGCTATCGGGGCTTCCTTAGGAACCGCAAAACATCCTTACAGCTTAATTTTCAAGACTCTGGTTCGCCCTCTACTGCCAGCCCCGGCGGCTCTTGAAGATGCCAGACCACCAAAATTTGCTCAACTAATTGGTTTCATAATTGCTAGCGCTGGGTTGATTTTTGGTCTACTCGGTCAGGACTTTCACGTAGGTCTGATTGTTGCGGCAATCGCCATATTTCTTGCAGCATTTCTGAACTCAGCATTCAATTACTGCGTAGGTTGCCAGATTTGGTTAGCTCTTGCTCGCTCAGGTGTAATCAAGGCCTAAAACCTTTTAGTTGCCAAAAGCTAGTTACGGAGCTACGCGTCCATTGTTGTTGAAAGCCTCGTAGGTATAAGGCATTAGCTCAGCCCAGAAATCTTCCATCTTCTCTGCACACATTTCAATTTCACGCTGAGGATAGGAAGGGAAATGGGTTCCCTCGCGCTTAGTTCTAAGGCTTAGGAAGTTCATAAGAGCACGAGCATTCATGGTCACATACATCGATGAGTAGATGTTTAGTGGCAGAACGATGCGAGCTACTTCTCTAGCAATTCCTGCTTCAAGCATTCTCTTGTAAGACTCGTAGGCAACAGTCGAGATGTTTCTAGACTCTTGCTCAACTAATGCAATCTGCTCTGCAGTTCCAGGGTGGAACTCATAGTGACCAGTCTTACCAGACTGAATGAGATTGCGATCTGGAGCTGGAACATAGAAAACAGGATTCAGTTCCCGGTAGCGTCCTGATTCTTCATTGTATGAAGCAATACGGTGACGCATGAACTCACGGAATACGAAGATTGGTGCCTGAACATAGAAAGTTACAGAGGTGTGCTCAAAAGGAGAACCGTGACGGTCTCTCATCAAGTAGTTGATGAGTCCCTTGCTCTTCTTCTCATCCTCGCTAGCATCAGCTGCAGCAGCTGCACTCTCAAGAGTTTGCTCACCTTGGGTGGAAACACGAGCAGCGAACAGTACATCGCTGTCAGCAGCACTTGCTCTAATAAGTTCGACGGTTACGTCGCTACGAAAAATAATCTCAGACACGTCCTAAATCCTACCTTTGAGAACTCTCTATTGCTTTACGCATCGCCATTCTGGCGCGTTTTCTATCTCCGCAAGCATCATAAATCAGTCCTAGTGCGAACCATTTCCTCCAGTTGGAAGGGTCCTGCTCAGCAGCTACCTTAAACTTCTCAAACTCTAGTAGGGCCTCTGATTTTACTGCTCGACCTGAGGGCCTCAGTGAGAATTCAAAGCTAGGCCAACCCTTTTCGGCTTCGAGAGTTTTGCCAAGCTTTTCTACATTTAGCCCAAACTTGAGCTCTCTAAGAATTCCCCAAAAACCAAAAATAGGAAGGATCAGAATAACCAGACCCATACCTTTGCCCACTAGATTGTCTTGGATTAAAAAGAGGTATCCCTGTCTTGCAAAGAGAAACAGGTAGATAAAGACAAGAGCGGCCATACCAATGGCACCGAGTTTGGCTCTCGACATTCTTAGATGCCTAGAACTTTATTCAGGCCTAGGGTGACACCGGTTGCTGTAGCAGTGAATCTAATTGACTCAAGAATTCCGTGAGCATAAGCATTTACTGATCCGGCTGTGTGAGAGATGGTTAGCAATTCATCTGCTCCACCAAGGTTCACCTCTTGCTTAGCTGAAACACCGTTGATTCGAAGGCTGTGAATTGGCACTCCAGATACAACTTCTCCCCTAGCGCTCTGGCCAACACCTGGGATAAGTGATTGAGTACGACCTGCTTCTTCACGACTTGATGAGATTAGCTCTGCCGTGCGAATGGCAGTTCCAGAAGGTGAATCCAACTTGCCAGCATGGTGGGTTTCAATAATCTCAATTGAGTCAAAGTATTTTGCAGCTTCGGCAGCAAACTTGGTAGCCAAAGTTGAACCAACAGAGAAGTTAGGAACAACTACAACTGCACTGGATCCTGAAAGCTTCTTGGATACCTCCGCAAGAGCAGCTTCAGTCCAACCACTGGTAGCAACAAGAACTTTCATGTTGTTCTCGGCAGCAAATTCAACAACGCTCTTGCTTACTTCTAGATTGGTTGCCTCAAAGATTACATCGGCACCAATTGCCTGATTGAGCTCAGATTTTGAATCCAAAGCCGCGTGCAGAGAAAGATCAGAAGATCCCTTAATGATGTCTAGGGCTAGCTTGCCCATGCGTCCGGTTGCACCGATAACCGCTACTTTGATTGTCATGAAAAATAACCTATCAACTATCTAAACAAACTCATCAAAGAGATCATCTTTGACATCGCCTACGGCAATAAAAGACTTCTTTGATTCACTCATTAATTTGGCAACTATTTGAACATCAGCCAAGGTGACTGCGTCATATCTACTTAGTGATTCATCCAAATCAATGAATTCACCGTCTGTAAGTTCTGCCCCAGTTAGCCTAGACATACGAGCCTGAGTGCTTTCAAACTTCAAAGCCAAACCACCTGAAATGTTGCCCTTGGCAAGATCTAGTTCAGCATCGGTAATCCCCTCAGAGGCCACCTTCTCAAGTTCAGCCAGCATAAGTTTGATGACTTCTTTAGCTTTCTGAGGTGAACAACCTGCATACAATCCAAAGGCAGCCGCATCGCTATAGCCCTGGTTGAAAGAGTAAACAGAATAGGCAAGTCCACGCTTTTCACGAATCTCTTGGAAC
>JBEDBW010000072.1:0-6348 GCA_041177045.1 Actinomycetota bacterium
CAGCAGCAGCAGCACCAGCTGCAGCAGCCTCAGGATCTAGATACTCGCCACCTTTAACTAGTGGCTTGAAGTTTTCATCTAAGCGATAAACCAAGGGAATACCGGTTGGAATGTTTAGTTCAGCAATATCTTCATCACTCACACCATCTAAGTGCTTCACAAGAGCTCTTAGTGAATTACCGTGAGCAGTTACCAAAACTGTCTTACCTGCAATTAGGTCTTTGCTGATTTCGTTGTCCCATAGTGGCATCATTCGAACAAGGACATCCTTGAGGCATTCAGTCTTAGGAATGTTTGCACCTAGATCTGCATATCTCTCATCTTTAGCTTGTGAGTATTCGCTCTCATCAGAAATCGGTGGTGGTGGAACATCAAAAGATCTTCTCCAGATTTGGAATTGCTCAGGGACCATATTGGGCAAGAGTCTCTGCCTTGTCCTTACCCTGAAGGTCTCCATAGTGTCTCTCATTCAGACGCCAGTCACGCTTCACATCAATCCAAGATCTCTCAGCTTCAGCTAGAGCAATGTTTGCTGTGTTGATAGCTCGCTTTAGACGGCTTGTATATAGAAGGTCAGGCTTTAGCCCTGATTCAGCAAGCAGTTGACCTGCACGCTTAGCTTCAGTGCGACCCTGGTCGCTTAGATCAACATCAACCCAACCAGTGAAGCGGTTCTCCTGGTTCCAAGTCGAATTGCCATGTCGTAACAAGATAAGTGTGTATTCAGCCATGGCTCAAGTTTATCTAGTTAGCCTAGAAGGCATGGCTATAAAGAAACCAGTTGGTGCAATCACTCGAGGGACAACCAACCCCAACAGACTCAGAAGAGTCGATAGGTTCATAGCCAATCTCCCCCAGCTCAAAGCAGCCCATCCAATTGTTGTAGACCTTGGCTTTGGAGCAACCCCAACTACATCAATAGAGATGCTTCAACGATTAGCTAAGACAAACCCTGCGGTAACAGTGGTTGGCATTGAAATAGATAGGGAAAGAGTCGAACGAGGAGTTCCATTCCAAACCAAAAACTTGTTATTTGGCTTGGGAGGCTTTGAAGTTCCATTGCCTAAACCTCTGGCAGGTAAAGAAGTAGATGTCATTAGAGCGATGAATGTTCTAAGGCAGTATGACGAATCAGAAGTGATTGCCTCATGGCAACTCATGCAATCCCGACTGAAAGGCAACGGTGCAATAGTTGAAGGCACTAGCGATGAACTAGGTCGTATCGCAAGCTGGGTTACCTTGTCGAAAACCAAGGTAGAGACTCTAAAACTAAATGAAGTAGAGAGGCCATCTAAGGTTGCTGAACGCCTGCCAAAGATTCTCATTCACAGAAATGTTGAAGGTGAAGCAATCCATACTCTTCTTAAAGAACTAGATGAAGCATGGTTTAGAAACTCTGCGTTATCAACATTCTCTGCTGCTCAACGTTGGATAGCTACCTGCAGGGATCTAAAGAATTCAGGTTGGCCTATTACTAACAATCAAAAGCGTTGGGCTCTTGGAGAATTGACTTTAGATTTTGGAGCAGTTGCTCCCCTACACCTCAGGTAGCTCAGCTCTAGCAGCATCCTCGGTCATACCTGTTGCACACAACAAGTCAACAAGTAGTGGTCTAAGCAATAGCAAGACGCTTGCTTCACGAATCTGATCTGCTATTCCAAACTTCTTTGGATCTAGCTGCTTAATGATTTCAAGTAGCTGCTCTCTGGCTAGTTCTAGTTCCTCATGTTCAGAGAGACCTTCTTGGATGTTGGTTACAGCTTCGGCTATCTGTTCACAGAGATCAGCTAGATAAGGCCTAGCAACATCATCTTTCAGAAGGAAGTTCACCCGTCTGACTATTACTCTGAGGTTCCTAGTTGCCAGGTCCATAGCCCGCATAAGCCCTCTTTGCTTTCTGAGCTCTGACTTATGTTTCATCAGGAAGGGACTGATACGGCTAATTGAAAGAGCACTGTCTAGAGACATTCTCCAGTTATCAATAAGCGGCTGAGAAGCACGAGCGTTCTTTAGTGCTTGATTAGAAAGACTCTTGTTCGCATCTCTAAGAGCAAGTCTCAGCGACTGAAGAGTTTCAGTGAAGAAGTCAAAGAGTTTGTTTGCATCGGATCTAGCAATTCCTCTTGGGTCTCTCGGAATTAGTGCGGTTACGAGAAGTGCCATCACACCACCGATAAGTCCATCGAGGGTTCTAAGGAACACTCCACCATCAGGTTCAGGAAGTATTTGCACAAGCATTGCCTGAATAGCTGCTGTTACAGCAAATGCTGAACTAGCAGAAATAAATCGTGCTGCGATCAAGACAAGAAGAAGAACCAGGGCAATCTGAATAATTCCAGAGCCAAAGTAGATAAGTGCAATTTCACTTATTGCAATTCCAACAACCATTCCAATCGCTGTTTGCAGAATTCGTCTCGGTCTTGCATCTCTAGAAAAGCCCAGTGAAGTAATACATACCGTTACAGCAAGAAGAGGATTGACATGACCAAGAGCATAGAAAGCTACTGAGTAAGCAAGTAATGCTCCAATAGTTATTTGAACTGCAGGAGCAAGAGAGTCAACAACTCTTCCTAGAGAATCTTTAGGGCTCCATCTCATTTCTTGCCCCTAAGACCACTCACATCAACTACAGATCCTGCATCCACTGGAACAATAACTTCCTGGGTAGCACTCAGTGATTCACCAGTAGCAGCATTGACTACCTTGAGTTCAATGTCTACTGGAGTATTTCTCTTTACTAGACCAAGAGCAATAGGGCCCATCTCATGGTGTTGACCTACTGAGGTGACCTTACCGATAGCAACATCATCTGCCCCAAATATTTCATCTCCTAGATCTGGAAGAGCATGAGCAGAACCATCTAGGTGAAGAAAGACCAGTCTTCTTGGTGGGTGGCCTAAGTTATGAACCTTGGCTACGGCTTCTTGTCCTCTGTAGCAACCTTTGTTCATGTGAACTGCACTAGCTAGCCAGTCAAACTCATGAGGAAGAGCTCTCTCATCTATTTCATTAGGACCTGTAGGTCTCATAGCCGCTACACGCAAGGCATCTAGCGCCATAGTTCCGCAGTGCTTGAAATCTTTCCAAACTGAGACAACTTCAGATGCAGGAACTAGGGATTCTCTGTAGTTCCAAGGTTCTGTTGGTCCCTCACCATAGCGCCAACCACCTACTGACACTTCAGGCCAAGGATCTTGCCAAGACATAACTGACCCTGCAACATCTTTAGACCAGGTTGCAACTACTGCATAATCTGACGACATATCTTCAACTGTTACTTTTGCCCTGAAGACCATTCGTTGAAGTTGAGTGACTAGGTTCGCTAATTCTGTTGAGTATGTAATGAGCCAAGATTTCTCACCATCATCAACGATATGGAAATCTCTAACGATTCTGCCTTGGGCATCAAGCCATAGAGCTTCAACAGAGACACCAGGCTTTAGATCATCAAGTTTTTGGCTAAAGAGATCGTTCAGCCAAGTGAGTCGATCTTCTCCAGTTACAACAATTACGGATTTGTCTTCATGCAATACAGCTGAAGAGCCTGCAACAAATTCTCTTTGTTCAACCAGCGGATTGGAATAACTTTGGGTCATTAGATTCGATCTAGTTCAACAGATACAAGAGGCACAAGTTCGTCTCTCACAGAAGCAGCAACTTCCATCACCCAAAGAAGCTTGACTACACCTTCTTTCGTAAGAGTTCCATACATGCGCTCGCCATAACCCCAGCCTTTGCCTGCATCAATAAGATGCATTGGCATATGGCTTCCAGTTACGGTTCTCATATCAATTCGACCCTTTAGAACCTGTCCCGCATAAAACTCATATGCTCCACCTGGATGAATGATTGAAGCTTCAATATCAAATCCACCGCGTTCATTTCGAAGAGTCTCTAGATCTTCGGCAGATTTAATCTTTCTATCCCCTGAACCACCTAGAACCAAAGGTCCGAAATCTGCTTCTTCGGCTTCTTTAGCTAAACGCCAGAAACCTAGTTCGGCTGGAAGTTCAACATCTTTAGAGCCATCGGTTGCATCGCCTAGGAGTCTTGAGGTGGCGTGATAGGTGAGGTAATTACCTTCACCAACAGAGAAAGTTACTTTCTGCTGAAACTTCTGTTCAGTTGCATCTTCTTTAGATACGTATTTATTGCTAACAACACCAATTCCCTCCCAAGTGCCAACTAGAAAGGCAAGGGGGGTTAGTTCAAGTGGTAGACCTTCGGGTAGAACGAACAACTATCGCTGACCCTTGAAGAGCTTGTAAAGCACAAGGAAGCTGATTCCACCAATGGCTAAACCAGCAAGGACAAGTAGGCCTAAAAAGAAGATTTCAATGAACATCAACATGGGTCAAGTCTAAGCCTTGAGCAAAATATAGAACCCTGCGAGAGCCAAAATTGCGTAGGTTCCGCCAGCAACGTAAATCAAACGCTCAACTATTCCCTCAGTATGAGAGGTGACTAGGTGGACTAAAGAAACTACGGCCAGTGCTCCAGCAGCTAGGACTCCAAAGCCACGAATAGCCTCGCCCTGATCCATGGTCAAAACCACGATTACCGCCCCCACAGCAACTAATGCCCAGACCGAGGCGATTGGTATCCAAGCTTTCTTCATAAAATCCATCATGCCCTATGCCAAGGCTTAGAAGGGTAGGATTTAAGGACTAAACAGGAGAAGATTGTGGCTCATTTGCTTGTTTTGTCTGAGAATCCAGACAAAGGCCTACTTCCTTCGCTAGCCCTGCTCAGCCATAAAGTAAGACACATTCCAGCTGAGCCTGCAGCCCTGATCAATGCTCCTGGAGCAGACCTCATTCTTCTAGATGCTCGCAAAGATTTAGTAGTCGCAAAGTCCCTCGCCAGCGTTCTAAAAACAACAGGTTTATCTTGTCCCCTCTTTCTTGTCATCAGCGAAGGTGGGCTTGCAGCCATATCCGCTGAATGGGGAGCAGATGACTTCTTATTGGATTCAGCAGGACCTGCTGAAATAGATGCACGCATCAGACTTGCTCTAACAAAAAACAATGCCAAAGAGTCTGAAGGCAAGATTCAAGTTGCCGGAGTAGTTATTGATGATGCAGCATATTCGGCCAAGGTCAATGGCAAGGCTATGGACCTAACTTTCAAAGAATTTGAATTGCTAAAGTTTCTAGCCCAGCACCCTGGAAGAGTCTTTACAAGAGATCAGCTCATATCCGAAGACTTCGCTCTAAGTTAGGCGATTTGGATAGCTTGATTGGAACTGTTCGGCACGTTGGTTACCGTTTCAATGCTCCAAATGATGAAACCATTCCGGTATCTCAGCGGTAACTAGGAATTAACCACCCGTCAATAAACATCTGCAAGGATTAGAACTATGTCTGAAGAGACCATGGCAATAACTCTCCCGCCTAATGGGGGCGACTTGCCGCACGATCGTTTTCTAGATCGTGAACTCTCATGGCTTGCATTTAACGAGAGAGTTCTAGAACTTGCAGAAGATTCTTCTCTCCCATTACTTGAGCGTGTGAACTTCCTTAGCATCTTTGCATCTAACCTTGATGAATTCTTCATGGTTAGAGTTGCTGGACTAAAGAGAAGACTAGAAACTGGGATGGCTGTTACATCTAGTTCTGGTTTTGAACCTGCAGAAGCGCTGACTCAAATCAGCAACCTTGCTCACACTCTTCAGGAAAGACATAGCAAACTCTTCATCAATGAAATTGAGCCTGCTCTTGAAGAAGCTCGCATCAATATCACTAGCTGGGAAAAACTAGCGGCTACTGAACAAGAGCAACTAACTGATTACTACCGCAAGCAAATCTTCCCAGTGTTAACTCCTCTGGCTGTTGACCCAGCTCATCCTTTCCCATACATTTCAGGTTTGTCTTTGAACATTGCTGTGATGATCAAGCACCCAGAGAATGACTCGAGGCTTTTTGCTCGTGTAAAGGTTCCACCAACTCTTCCTCGGTTTATTCGAGTTCCTGGATCTAGTTCAGGTGTGAAGTTCATAACCATTGAAGAGGTAATGGGTCAACACCTACAAACCCTGTTTGAAGGTATGGAGATTCTTCAATTCCACAACTTCAGAGTTACCCGTAACGAAGACCTTGATGTTGATGAGGATGATGCCGAAAACCTACTCCAAGCTCTAGAAGCTGAGTTGGCTCGAAGACGTCTTGGTCCTGCAGTTCGTCTTGAAGTTTCAAGCAGTATTGATCAAGTTGTTCTTGAACTTCTCATGGAAGAACTAGACATTGAGGCAGAAGATGTCTACAAGTTAGATGGACCCCTTGACCTAACCGGTTTGGCAGATATTGCATTCCTAAAACGCTCAGATCTTCACTACACACCTCATAAGCG
>JBEDBW010000073.1:0-3976 GCA_041177045.1 Actinomycetota bacterium
CCGCTTGAGACAACATTTAGATCAATCATTGAGTGCTTTGAGAAAGCAGTTAGCAGGTGGTCAAAGAATGGAACAGTCGTGGAAATACTTGATTTTCCAGTGCCATCTAAATCAAGACTTAGCTTGACTGTTGACTCGCTAGTCTTTCTTTCAATTGATGCGACTCTGTTCATGAAGATTGCCTTTCAAATTTACGAATTGGTCTATTACTTGACTTCAATGGCAATTACCCTAAGTCTACTTGGCACCTAGAAGTTCAGTAAGTGCCTCAATGACAGCCGTGGTTTCTGATTCGGTTCCAGCTGTAATTCTGAGTGTGTTTGGAATGCCAATATCTCTAACCAGAATTCCTCGGTCTAGTAAGTCCTGCCAAGTCTTTGTTGGATTGGCTACACCGCCAACCAAAACAAAGTTGGCATCACTTCTGTAAGGGTCAAGACCAAGATCCTGCATCGCTACATAAAAACGATCTCTTTGGTCCCTGATATCCGCAACTGTTGCAAGCATTTGTGTGCTGTGGGTCAGAGCAGCTTCAGCAGCAGCCTGGGTCAAGGCACTCAAGTGATATGGAAGTCGAACCAATCTCATCGCGTCACAAACAGCAGCATCTGCAGCTAGATAACCAAGTCTTGCTCCTGCAAATGCAAAAGCCTTTGACATTGTTTTACTCACAACAAGTCGAGGTCTTCCCTTTAGCAATGACAACGAACTGTTTTCATTTAGAGAGAACTCGGAGTAAGCCTCGTCCACCACAAGAATTCCATCGGTGGCAGCGTAAGCTGCTTCGATTACTTGTAGCTCTACCGGAGTTCCAGTTGGATTGTTTGGTGAGCAGACAATTACGATGTCTGGTTTGTGTTCGGCAATTGCACGAGTAACAAGATCAACATCAATCTCATATCTCTCAAGTCGAGGTACCTCAACATACTGAGTGTCAGTCGATTGAGCAATCAGGGAATACATGCTGTATGTCGGGCTAAAGCTAAGTGCTTTTCGCCCTGGTCCACCGAATGCCATAAACATCTGCTGCAGAATTTCATTTGAACCATTAGCTGCCCAAATGTTTTCAGCGGTCAGGTTATGTCCAACATAGGTTGCGAGAAGTTCTCTGAGAGCTGTGAACTCTCGATCCGGATATCTGTTTATGTCTCTAAGAGACACAGCAATTCTCTGGATGATGTCAACGAGAATATCTTCAGAAATCTCGTGAGTGTTTTCATTGACGTTTAGTGCAATAGGCACATGCAACTGAGGAGCTCCATACGGAGTGCGGCCGCGAAGGCTGTCTCTAATTGGAAGATCATTTAACTCAGTCATTGGTCAAGGTTACTAACCCCAACCAGCAATTTGCTAGTTGATTGGCAGAGCGAGACGCATTCCTGCATCAACTACTGAGTCACTCAAGTTGTTCAATGCCACTATTTCGGCAATAAAGTCTCTCGGGTCACGCTCAGGCGCGTACTGTTCAGCAATTCCCCACAAGCTATCGCCACTCATGATGGTCACGTATTCAAATTCCACAACGTCGCTGGTGGAAGTTTCAGAATCGACGGCCTGGGCCGACTGAACTTGCTTTCCAAATCCAACTAGTAATGCTCCAGCAATGCCAAGGATCAAAGTCCAGCCCAGTATTGCTCTAGCAATAGCTACTGGTCGGGACACGTAGGTGGCTTGAGGTGCTGTTCGTGTTCGTGAGCTGTAAGAGCTGGAAGGTCTATTGTTCTGCTGGGCAGGACGGACTCTATTCATCGGGAACTCGATAATTTGAGCTGACATTTGGAACCTTTCTCCGAACATTTGTTCTAATACGAACAAGATTACGACTTATATTCGAAAAAAGTCAAGAATATTTGCCATTTTTTCGAAAATGTGTTTGATTTTTTGTTGCTTTTGAAATACATTGAAGGCAGTTGCCTTATTAGAGATTTAACTGGTAACCACCGACACGACCTAAAAACGGCTACAAATAGGGCAGAAAGGCACCTCATGACACGCAAAAGCAGCGACTCTTTGACAGAGACTCAGAAGGCGATCCTGCAGGTTATCCTGCAAAGCAAGGCCAGATCAGGCATTGTTCCCTCTATGCGTGAGATTGCCGAGGGTGTAGGCCTGAGCTCTGTAGCCAGCGTTTCATACCAGCTCGACAACCTTGAGGAAAAGGGCTACATCAGACGCCAGGACAACCTCTCCCGAAATGTTGAAGTGCTAATTGCTCCCGAAGGCTGGGATGACGCGGACAGCATTGAAGCTGATAGCTCCATCCCTATGGCAGCAACAGCCATGGTGCCAATGGTTGGAAGCATTGCTGCTGGGTACCCGATCACAGCTGATCAGAATGTCGAAGAGATCTTCCCGCTACCTAAGTCCCTGGTTGGCTCAGGTGAGTTATTCATGCTTAAGGTCAAAGGTCCTTCTATGGAGGAAGCTGCTATTTGCGATGGTGACTGGGTAGTTGTCCGTCAGCAGAAGAATGCAAACAACGGTGATATCGTTGCTGCACTCTTAGATGGTGAAGCAACTGTGAAGACTTTCCGCAACAGAGACGGGCAAGTCTGGTTACTGCCTCAGAACAGAAACTACGAGCCAATTGATGGAACCCATGCAGAGATTATGGGAATTGTAGTTACGGTTCTTCGTAAGGTCTAAACCTGAAACAGCTCCAGCTCGCTGGCGATGTCTGGCCTGACTAGTGCATCTATGTAAGTTCCAGTTTCCTGATACTCAATCTTGTTGATCTGTGAGTTCAGATGCATTCTCGAAACTAGGTCTCCCCTGTTGTATGGAATCAATACTCGAACTGCAACATTTGGTTTAGGAAGACGCGCAGCTATTGCAGTTTGTAATTCGTCAAAACCCTCGCCAGTTCTTGAAGACACAAAAACAGAATTAGGCTCAAGACCCCTCAGAGCTAGCAGAGTATCTTCATCGACAAGGTCCACTTTGTTGAAAACAATTAGTTCTGGAATGTCTCTGGCATCAACTTCGCCAATGACCTGTCTTACGGTAGCAATCTGAGCACCAGGGTCAACGTGGGATGCATCGACTATGTGAAGGATTAGATTGCTATCCGCAATCTCTTCCAAGGTAGATCTGAAGGCTTCAACTAATTGGTGAGGTAAGTTACGAACAAAACCAACTGTGTCTGACAGTGTGTATTCACGACCGTCTGGAGTACGAGTTTGTCTAACTGTCGGATCTAGGGTTGCAAACAATGCATTCTGAACCAATACACCGGCTGATGTGAGCCTGTTCAACAAAGAGGATTTACCTGCGTTTGTATATCCAGCAATAGCTACCGATGGAACCTCATACTTCTTTCGATTAGAGCGCTTAGTTTCACGCGCAGGTTTCATTCCTGCAATCTGCTTACGCAGCTTTGCCATTCTTGTGTTGATTCTTCTTCGATCAAGCTCAATCTTCGTTTCACCTGGACCACGTGAACCAATACCTTCACCACCAGCAGCTCGACCACCAGCCTGACGAGACATCGACTCTCCCCAGCCTCTTAGACGAGGAAGCAAATACTCCAGTTGAGCAAGTTCTACCTGAGCTTTACCCTCACGACTCTTGGCATGCTGAGCAAAGATCTCAAGGATGATTGCTGTACGGTCAATTACCTTGACTTTGACGACGTCTTCAAGTGCTCTTCTCTGAGAAGGAGAGAGTTCTGTATCTGCGATGACCGTGTCAGCACCAATAGTCTTCACAAGGTCATGAAGCTCTTGTGCCTTACCTTTACCCAGGAATGTGGCTGGATCAGGGTGGTAGCGACGTTGAAGCAATCCATCTAGAACCTCAGCTCCCGCTGTCTCAACTAGAGCGGCAAGCTCTCTCAATGAGTTTTCGGCATCCTTGAGGGTGTTCTCTCCCCAGATACCAATCAGGACAACTCTCTCTAGCTGCAGGTCTCGATACTCGACCTCAGTGATGTCCTGCATCTGGGTTGAAAGCCCTGGCACTCGCGCAAGGGCTGCTC
>JBEDBW010000074.1:0-3883 GCA_041177045.1 Actinomycetota bacterium
TCAGAAGGCTGAGGAAATCACTAGTTACATCCACAAAGCGAGCATGTGATTGGTCAGCCTGCGCTCTCTTGATTACAGGTCTCTCCCTAGGGTCCTGGATGGTTAGACCAGCAACAATGATCATGACTTCACGCACTAGGTCATGCTTCTTAGATTCCAGAAGCATGCGACCAAAGCGAGGTTCGATAGGCAGCCTTGCTAAATCTTTTCCAACAGCTGTTAGTTCAACTACTTTGCTCTTAGGGTCTTTCAAACAACCAAGCTCACCTAGAAGTGCCAAACCATCTTTGACTCCTCGTTGCTCGGGTGCTTGAAGGAAAGGGAACTTAGCAATGTCACCTAGATCAAATTGAGCAGCCTGAAGAATCACAGATGCCAGATTAGTTCTAAGAATCTCTGGATCTGTGAATTCTGATTTAGCCTCATACTCATCTTCTGAATAGAGTCTGATGACAACACCAGGACTAGTTCTACCTGCACGACCAGCTCTTTGATTAGCACTTGCCTTAGAGATGGCTTCAATAGGAAGTCTCTGAACTTTAGCTGCGGGTGAGTATCTAGAGATACGAGCAGTTCCTGCATCAATGACGTACTTGATGTTTGGAATAGTTAGAGAAGTTTCCGCAACGTTAGTTGCCAGAATGATTCTTCTCTTTAGCCCTGCAACCTTGCTTGTTTCAAATACCTTGTGTTGTTCAGCAGACGAGAGTCTTCCATAAAGAGGAAGAACTTCAATTCCAGTGCCTAACGCACCAGAAGTGATTCTTCCTTGAATAGCTTCTTGAGCATCTTTGATTTCTGACTCACCTGATAGGAAGACAAGCACATCTCCTTTGTCTTCTAAAGAGAGTTCATCAATAGCACTCAGGATGCCATCGATGTAATCACGTGCAGTTGTGCTGGCATCAGGATCTGGGTTGTCTTCCTCATCCTGATTGATTGGTCTGTATCTAATCTCAATTGGGAAGGTTCTTCCTGAGACTTCAATGATGGGAGCATCATTGAAGTGCTTACTGAATGACTCAGGGTCGATAGTTGCCGAGGTAATGATTACTTTGAGGTCAGGCCTTTTAGGTAGCAGCTGTTTGATGTAGCCGAGAAGGAAGTCGATGTTTAGGCTTCGCTCATGAGCTTCATCAATGATGATGGTGTCGTACTGCTCAAGTTTTCTATTTCTCTGCATGGCATTTAGCAAGATGCCATCGGTCATCACTTTGACTTTTGTCTTGGGCCCAGACTGGTCTGTGAATCGAACCTGATATCCAACTAGGTCACCAAGATCTACTTTTAGTTCTTCAGCAATACGTTCCGCAACAGCTCTAGCTGCAATCCTTCTTGGCTGGGTATGGGCAATACTCTTCCTACCCAACTCCAGACACATCTTAGGAATCTGAGTGGTTTTACCTGAACCAGTAGCACCAGCAATAACCACTACCTGGTTGCTCTTGATAGCCTCCAGAATCTCGCTACGGCGAGCACTAACCGGCAGGTCTGCCGGATAGGTAATTGTCTGGATGTTCACTAGACCAATGGTATTTGCCTTGGTTTAAGGTGAAAACCCCAGCCGTGGAGGGCTGGGGCATTCGTGGCTAGTGAGGGATTCGAACCCCCGAAGGCTGAGCCGGCTGATTTACAGTCAGATCCCTTTGGCCGCTTGGGTAACTAGCCAGTGCTCCCGGCCGCCTGTAATCAGCCGGACGGGTGCTTCTCAACAATACCCGAAACTAGGGTTTCCCCGCTAATCGCCTTTATGCAACGAATAGGTTTCAATGTGGTCTTATTACCTGTAAGCGTGTGTAAGGCTAGATAGATTACATAGAGATTTCCATACATTTACAGAAAAGGTTTTTAGTGGCTGGCATAGTTGATGTTGCTCGTGAGGCTGGAGTCTCAACAGCAACCGTTTCAAGAGCACTAAGCGGTAAAGACTATGTCTCTATCGAGACTAAGGAATTAGTTCAATCAGTAGCTGATCGACTGGGCTACGTCCCTTCGGCATCTGCCTACACACTTGTAACAGGTAGAACTAAGAACATTGGTGTTGTAGTTCCTTATGTTGACCGCTGGTTCTTTGCAACTGTTCTAGAAGCTATCGACAGAGAATTAGTCGCAGCTGGTTATGACGTAACTCTTTATAACCTCTCTTCTGGTGATGAGCACCGCAAATCAATCTTTACTAAGTCACTACCTCGTAAGAGAGTTGACGCTGTAATCTGCGTTTCTGTAAAGATGAGCGAAGAAGAGATTGCTGCTCTAACCAATGTGAACAAGCCTTTGGTCTCCCTTGGTGGTTCTGTTGTTGGTGCAAAGACAATCAGAATTAATGACCATGCTGCAGGTGCTCTAGCTACTAACCACCTGATCTCCATGGGTCACACCAAGATTGCAATGATTGGTCAGAGTGAATCAACCGACAACTTCTATAAAGTCTTTGACGTAAGAAAAGTTGGCTACGAGGAGGCTCTAAAGGCAGCCGGTATTGAACCAAGACCTGGTTGGTATAGAGCAGTACCTAGATATGCAATTAGCGAAGGTTATGCTGCTGCTAAGAATCTTCTAGGTGATCCACACAATGCACCAACCGCTATCTTTGCTTCTTCTGATGAATTAGCGGTAGGAGTATTGCTAGCTGCTAAAGACCTTGGTCTAAGCGTTCCTGCTGATCTGTCTATTGTTGGGGTGGATAACCACGAGCTTGCAGACTTCTTTGGGATCACAACTATCAACCAGAATGTTGTGGGTCAGGGAGAGCTAATGGCTAAGACCATGCTGGAACTACTAGACAATCCAAACCAGACCGTACCTGATGTGACTGACTGGCCTATCGAATTAATTGTTCGTAGCAGCACGGCCAGAGCTGCTTCAGCCTAGTAGTTAGTTAGAATCACAGTTATGGCAGATTCCTCATTCGACATAGTCAGCAAAGTTGACAAGCAAGAAGCGTCTAACGCTCTAACCCAGGCTGAAAAAGAAATTGAACAGCGCTACGACTTCAAAGGTGTTGGTGCATCTATTGAATGGTCAGGCGACAAGATCCTGATGAAGGCAAACAGTGAAGAGCGCGTAAAGGCTGTTCTAGATGTATTCCAGAGCAAGCTAGTAAAGCGTGGCATCTCACTCAAGAGCCTTGATGATGGCAAGCCTTTTGCTTCTGGTAAAGAGTTCCGTATCGAAGCCACACTAAAAGACGGCATCGAACAGCCTGAGGCTAAGAAGATTGCAGCAATCATTCGTGAGCAGGGGCCTAAGTCCGTCAAGGCAAACATTCAAGGTGATGAGCTAAGAGTGGTAAGCAAGAGCCGCGATGATCTTCAAGAGGTTATGGATCTATTGCGTTCAAGCGATTTGGATATTGACGTTCAGTTCACTAACTACCGCTAACACTCAAATCTCTGGATTTAGCTTTATATCTTTGTGCTTGTTCGCGACTATTCCTGCAATCACAGCAGCTATTGCAAAAGTAGCAATTGGGAAAATCATTGCTAGAGGCAATGAAGATGCATCAATAAGAGAACCCATCAGCATCTTGGCAAAGATAACAACAATGGTGTTTAGCAAAAGCATTCTGCTGAGAGCCTGAGCGGTAGATAGCCCTTCAACATTTCCTGCAGCACTAAAGAATCCTGGCACCATAGAAGAAATACCTAAACCTGCAATAGCGAAGAACACACAAAGCAATAGCAGTCCTAGATCTCTATTCACATCAGCCAGTGTTGCTGATGTGAAGACGGCTAGAGCTAAAGCAATAGAACCAAAGATTCCACCAACTTGAGAGAGCCTTGCCACGTTATAGGTCTCTGTGAGTCTGGCAATAGAGAATCTTCCAACAATCATTGCAATAACAAAGATTGTGTAAGGCCAAGCAGCTCTTGATGGATCCAGG